>CAIOCT010000077.1 GCA_903856725.1 uncultured Verrucomicrobiota bacterium | reverse complement strand
GGTAGTTAGGCCGCCCGGTTTCTCTACGAGGAGATGTTTCCCTGCGTCCACAACCCGCTGAGCGATGGCCGCCGTTTGATCGCTACGCAGGCAGACAAGGGCGAAAATAAGATCGGGTTGCGCGAGGATCTTTTCGAGATCGCTGGTAATTTGGGTTACCTTTCGGCTAGCAGGTAAAGTTGGTTTAGTGACCACCGCTACCTCTGGATCCCAAAGACAGATGCTGGTAATCTCTGGCAGATTCTCGAGCGTGCTCAGCAGTATGCCGGAATGCGGATGGGTTAGTCCAAGCAGCGCGACTTTCATCAGGAGACTAGGTTTAGTCAGCGGTTAGCTCAGCGAAAAGCTTAGAATCGTTGAAATCCAAGGCCGCAAAAGCTTGATCAATTTGCGTGGGTCTGCGGCCGCCGATGAGCACGGAGGTGGTGCCCGGATGATGCAGGGCCCAAGCCAGCGCGAGGTGCGGCATCGCGTGCCCCGTGCGGGCTGAGACGGCGGCCAAGCGAGCCAAGCGCTGCTCCGCGACGGCATGAAAATACACCGGCTGCATGCCGGGAACCACGGCGAAGCGTGAGCCGGGCTCGACGCCCCCGCGATGCTTCCCCGTCAAAAATCCGCCGCCCAGTGGACTGTAAGTAACAATAGCGACACCCTGCGCCGCGCAGAGTTCGCGGAGGGGGGCATCGACTTCACGGACCGCGAGGTTGTGATTATTCTGCAGCACCGTGAAGCGAGTGAGGCCGAGTTCTTTCTGCAGGGTGAGAACCGTATCGAGTTGGTGGGCGTTAAAATTGCTGGCGCCGAGCGTGCGGACGCGGCCACTGCGCACGAGTTGGTCAAGGGTGGTCAGGGCCGCTGGGGTGGCGGCCTCGGGATCCCATTTGTGCAAATAGAGCAGATCAATCGACTCTACTCCGAGTCGGGCGGCGCTGGCGGTGACGGCCGCCTCCATGGCCGCTGGGGTGTACGGCGGATATATTTTTGTCGCGATCATTAGGCGACCTGGTTCCGGCCGGCGCGAGGCCAGCCAAGCGCCGACCACTAATTCTGAGGCGCCAGCGGAGTAGGTTGCGGCGGTGTCGAAGAGCGTAACGCCGAGCTTCTGGGCGTGATCCATCAACGTGAAGGCGGTGGCCGCATCGTTTTCGCGCGCAAAGTTGGAACTGCCGAGTGTAATCCTACTGAGCGTCGGCGCAGAGGGATAGAGTCTGGTCAATGGCATGGCGCGGATGGTCGGCTCAATGCGCGGTGTAGCCAGCGTCGACGGGCAGATTGACTCCCGTAATGTAACGCGCGGCTTCGCTCAGTAAGAATATCACTGGGCCCCCAAGATCACGATCATCCGCCATGCGCCGCAGAAATGTCGCTTTGACGTAGCGTTCGACGAAGATGGGGTTCTGGCCGTTATAAAATCCGCCAGGGGCGAGGCAATTAACGCGGATTCCTTGGGGGCCATAAAGTGCGGCGAAATAACGAGTGAGATTCATCATGCCCCCTTTGTGGAAAAAATAATCGGGCGGCGCCGTCATGGTCGTACCTTCGTAGAGAGTGAAATCAGGCCCGACCATGCCTTGGATTGAGCCGATGTTAACAATGCTCCCCGTGCCCTGCGCGGCCATCTTCTCGCCAAAGGCCCGCGTAATGGCAAAGAGTCCGGTGGCATTTGTTTTCATCGAAGCTTCCCAATCGGCCAGGGGGGCGCCGGCAGTTTTCATGGGGCGAGCCACCGCGTTGTTGACGAGACCGTCGACACGACCGAATTCCTGAAAGACGCTGTCGCGTAATTTGAGCACCGATGATTCATCCGCTTGATCAAGCGAGCGGGCTTGCACGTTGCGGCCGAGCGCACGTTCTTCCTCGGCGACTTTTTCAAGAGCGCTGAGATTACGTGAAGCCAAAATGAGCGTAGCGCCTGATTCGGCGAGCTGCGCGGTCAAGCCGCGGCCGTAAAGTCCGGCGCCGCCGGTGAGGACGATAATCTTTCCGGTGAGGGAGAAATTTTGGGGTGGGTGAGCAGGGGAGGCATTCATCGGGGAGCGGGGTAATTCGGAAGGGGCCATTAAGCTGTTGTTATTTTTATAGGCCCGCGTCAGCTAGCGAGGCGAGCTTACTGGTAACAAAATGTACCTTAGATTTAATGGTGCAGGCGGCTTTACAGGTGAGCGCTGGCCCGCGTAGGCTGCGGCATGACATTTGCCACCCAACTGCAACAATTATTGGAATTTGATGGCGCCTTATTAGCTAACACCATCGGCTATCTTGATCCGACCCCCGCCGCGGAATTATACATGGGCGGTGATATTCTCTGTCAGACTCCAGGGACTGGCCCGATGGTGGGAGTGGCGGTGACTTGTGAAATCGATTCAAGCACTCCTGGTGGGTCCAACGAAATGGATCTTTACTACGACCAACTCGAACAAATTTATCCGATAACCGAGCCCGTAGTTTGGGTGGTAAAAGCGGTGGGCTCACGCCCCGAACATGAGTGCATCATGGGCGATGGTATGGCGAAAAGTCTACAGGCCGCCGGTTGCGTTGGGATTGTGACCAATGGGGGATTGCGGGATGTCGCGAGTTACTCCGCGGTGCCATTCAAGGCCTTTGCGCGTGGACCGGTCATTCATCATGCGGCGCTCAGAGTGCGGCGCATCAATGAACCCGTCGAAGTGGGTGGGCTCACTATTCGGCCCGGCGATATTATTCACGGCAGCGACGAGGGCGTGGTACGCATCCCTCGCGCGTGTTTGGCGAAACTACCGGAACGAGCGGCCCAAATGCGGGCTTTTGAGTACGAAGCCCATTTTATTTTTAGGGACCCTGCCATTCCGCTTCGCTCCAAATCGGGTTTAGTGAAGAAATTGCTGGAAAAATACGGTTTTGCCTAAGGGTCTTTTTTTGCGGTAGTCCTTACGTGTCTCGGCGGGTTCTCCGGCGAAATTGTTAGGTTAATTAATATGAAATTATTTTTAGCGTCAGTCTTAGGCTTATTTTATTGGGCGAGTGCCAGCGCTGCTCCAGACTCACCCGCCGTGCCGACTTCCGCGATCCGCGGGGAAGTTATTATTAATCGCCTCGCCGCACCGTGGGAATCGCAACAAGTACAAGAGCCTTGTATTCTGACTAACCCTAAAGATCCGACGCGGCTTGTTATGTTTTACTCCGGCGTGCCGGCGGCTAATCGACGCCTGTGCTTCATCGGCAAAGCCTGGGCCCTCAAGTCGGACCCCTTCACGTGGCATCAAGATGAACAGAATCCCGTATTTAGCCCAGGTGAATCCGGCTGGGATGCAGGGAGTATTCGCTTAGATGCGGTACTCTACATCGCTGAAGAGGACGCCTATTATATCTACTATTCAGGCACGATTAACTCGACGCAGGACCGCATCGGACTCGCGATTTGCCCAGCGGGGGCCGATGGTTATACGGCGATCACGGCATCCGCGATTCACCGCGTAGGCGCCGCTCCGGTGCTCGCCCCTGAATCGGCGGCTCCGTATTTTGAAAATATGGCTTCCCAAGCCGCCGTCTGGCGCGAGTGGAATCAAACAACGAAGCAGTGGGACTGGTTTATGTATTATTCTTACCGCGGAAAAAATGGCACCTTGCCCGGACTGCGGCTTGCAACTTCGACCGACGGCAAACAGTGGACGCGGCACTTTAACGAAAAAGATCCTCGAGGGATGGGGCATATTTTTCCTTCCACTCCTGATGCCTATTACGAGTGGCACCAGATTACTAAAATCGGTGATACTTACGTGCTCACGATCGAGGTGGGGATAGAGAAAGGCAAACGCTGGCGCCCAGTCGTGGCGGTCAGTAAACATCCCGCGACGGGCTGGCAGCAACTGGATGTCGATACGGTGCTGCAAACTAAATGGGCTGGTTTATACCGTGACGATACCATCTACCATGTGGCCACTCCGGCCTTTTATGAATTTGGCGGCCGTTGGTACCTGTATGTCCAAGCTTGTCCGCTACCCGCTAATCGCAACTACATCGATGGCCATTGGGATATGTGGTGTGTGGCGTGTGATCGGGTTATTCCAACGCTACCAGGGCACACCGCCCTGCACATACCTGGGGTGCCCCTTCCCTAGTGGCAGGGGCAGCATCAAAATTTTATTTTGATGGCAGCTTCTTAAGCTGTGCCCGCGCTAGCCGGGTTGCCTCAGTAATTTGCTCCGCCGTCATTAATTTTTTGATAACCTTAAGATTTTTTGCGGCGGTTTCATTGCCGAGATCGCTGGCAATTTGCCACCAGAGATAGGCCTCGCTCAAATTCTGGGGAACACCGTCGCCTCGCGCGTACGCGGCGCCGAGGTTAACTTGGGCAGTTATTTCACCTTGTTCTGCACTGAGACGATAGCATTTCAGCGCTTCCGTTTTATTCTGCGGCACACCCGTACCGCTGGCGTACATCGCGGCAAGACTATTGAGGGCGTACACATCGCCTTGGGCTGCACTCAGGCGATACCAGCGCAAAGTTTCCTTAAGATCTTTGGTCACACCAATGCCGGTGGAGTACATTAAACCCAGAGAAAATTGGCTGCTCGCGTTACCTTGTTCTGCGGCTTTGCGAATCCACTGGACCGCCTCACGGTCATTTTTTTCTACGCCGCGACCGTTAGCCAGCGCTAGACCCAGTTGCCACTGGGCATTGGCATCGCCTGCGGCGGCTTGCTTGCGCCAGTCGGTCACGAACCAAGACTCTGCGCATGCAGCATTAATCAAAAGCGTCAATCCGAGTAGACCTTGCAGCATTGATTTCAACATGGTGCACATTTATTCGCCCGTGGGTCGCATGTAAAGAGGAGTCCCCACGTTTTTTCATCAATGAATACCCCCATTAAATATTGCGAGAGTCGCAATTGGTTTTGGCCGGCAGGAATAGGATGATCAGGCTAGTAGGAGAGAGCTGGATTTTTTCTTTTAAACGAACATCACTGATTAATCACTATGGATGAAGTTTTTAGTTTTCTCACGCAGCTTTTTACGACGGCACCGTACTATTATCTATCGTGGCCGGCAGCTGCTATGCTAGTGGGGACATTGGTTGGGGTCATGTCGACGGCAGCAGCGACCGCACTTGCGATCGTGCCGCGCACGGAACGCGGGCTACTTGGGCTTATTACGGCGCCATTTGTGCACGCTAATTTTGCGCATTTTGCGGCGAACTTGCCGCCATTTTTAATCTTGGGGGCGTTGGTGCTTCGGCGTGAGCAGGCGCAATTCTTAATCATCGTCTTGGCGATGACGTTTGGCCAAGGCGGACTACTCTGGCTCTGCGGCCGTAAGGCGGCTCATGTTGGCATGAGCGGCGTGATCTTTGGTTTTTTTGGTTATTTGATTATGCTGGCTTGGTTGACGCGAACGACGCCGGACTTACTGGTGGCTGGTGGGGTCTTGATTTTTTATGGTGGTATGCTTGCTGGGCTGAAACCAGCTCGCAATGGCACCTCCTGGGAAGGCCATCTTTTTGGTCTTTTGATTGGCTTGGCAGTCGCGTGGATTCGTCACGCTTGGTTTTAGGATTGGCGCTTCCGAGGTGAGGGTCGATTTATTTTACTGAGCGCTTAGGGAATAATGCCCGATGATTTCCTTGAGTCGGGTGGGGGTTCTAGTAGCATTAACGCATGATACCCCTCCCTCATTCCCTCATGCAGAATAATTTATTCCTGCGTTGTTCAGTTTCACTCGCGACAATTCTAGCAGCTTTTTTTATCGTTGGGTGTGAATCCTCAGGGATTCCAAATCGAATTCAGGAAAAATCGGCTATCTTCAACACACTGCCTACTGTCCAGCAGCAGGATATTAAAAACGGGTATTTCGGTGAGGGGTATACGATGGACATGGTTTACATTGCGGTTGGTAAAGCGTCTAAAATTACCACCAATGGTCAGGATACCCTGTGGACGTATAATGATTTCTATCCTGCTTACGGCTCGCAGAGTCCGCAGACGACCCTCGATTCTGCTCATACCGCTGGGCGCACGGGACCAAGCGACTATGTATCGGCAAATGCGCCGAGCTCGGGAGGTGGTGCCACTAAAGGGCTAGGCGACACGAGCACCCGGGGCGGCGTGCAGACTTCCGCCACGATACCAGATCTGCCCAGTGATACTCTTTTTATTCTCTTTCGCGAAGGTCGGGTAATCAAACACTGGCTTGCCAGCGACGTTCGCTAGCAGGTCGCTTCGCCGGCGCCTTTTGAGCGCCATTGAAGTAAGCCCACCTCACTCGGTGGGCTTTTTTTGCGATCGATCAATCGACGGTTACCCCTGATTTAATTGGCGTCGTGGTTGTGCTGCCGCTGATTCTTCAAGACTTGGCCGGTGTCAGCAAATAAGCCAGTAAGTCGAAGAAATCTTTCTCCGAAATCACGCTCTCGAAAGCGGGAGGCATGGGTGAGGTGACGCTGGTGGCGACTGCGCTCACGGTATTTTTCGCGACACTGAAATCTTGCGCAGTCGCTGGGTCCGTCAGGGTCAGCAGGTCTCCATGATCACGTAGATTGAGGCCGCCGCGCGTTTCACCAGATTTTAGGCTGATCGTAGCCAGACGAAAAGCTGGATCTACGTTGCGGTTGGGATCGAGGATATCCTCCATGACGCGCTGGCTACTGCGGGAGCCGATGCCGTCGAGACTCGGGCCGAGATTGCCTCCTGAATTTTTGAAGCGGTGGCACACTGCGCAATTTTGGACAAAAACTGCCGCCCCATGTTCGGCGTTAGCTTTGGTTGCGGCAAAAGCAGCGGCCCGCGTGTTAATGACCGCATCGAGCCGCGCATCCTCCGTGGGGAGGTGCTTCACGAGTTCAGCTACCTGAGCGCGCAGCGCCGGTGACCTTTCGCGCAGTCCGATTTCAACATAATGTTGGCGGAGTAATGCGGGGGGAGCCTTGCCTTGGGCCACTAACGTGATGAGCGCCGCAGTGCCCTCTTCAGTGAGCACGAGGTGGCTGGCGATGGTCAGTGCGAGATCATTTTGCGCGGTGGGCAGCACCGCGAGAATAGCCGCTCGGCCAGCGGGGCCCGCTGATGGGTGGGCGAGTCGTTCGGCCGCTCCGCGGCGAAACATGATCGGCTCTGCGTGTCGATTGAGTAGAGTAATCAATGTTGCGATGCCTTCGCTGTCCAACGCTACTCCGCGAATAGCTGAGAGGCGGGCTAAGTGGCTAGTCATCGGATTGAGGATGAGCTTGCGCAGGGGCTCATTTTTTTCCGCGAACACCAAATTTTGCGAAGCCTCAACCGCTCGCTTTACCAGCATGTAATCGGTCAGCGCAAATGAGGCGACAAGGGTGCGGCGCATCCACGCCGTCACGTCGTCGGGCAGAACGCGACCAGGTAGTAAGGAAGTGGCGGCGAGTCCTTCGGCGAGTGCCAGTTGTTGCACGGTCGGAGCGTGCGCGAGTGAGCGTATCAGCGGCGCGATCGTATCGTAGCGGGTGGGTGGCAGCAACATCACCGCTTGACGGGCGTACTCGCCAGCGCGGGGCGAAGTAAATTTGGTGCGCTCCAAGTGGCTCATTAAAAACTCTGCGACCAAGGGGGTGGGTGCGGCGAGCGCTACATCAGCAAGGCGCTCGGCATCTTGAGGATTGGCGGCGGCGAGGGTATTGAGTTCTGGCAATGGCGTCGCCGCGACGCGGGACTTGAGCGCTAGTCGGAGGGCGTAGGTGAGCTCCGTATCCGCTGCTGGCGTTCGCGCCATCATCGTGAGTAATAATTTGGTCTGCCACGGTTCGGAATGAATCGTGAATAGATCACCGATTGCCCGCCAGAGGTGACCGGGCGTGGTTCGCGCGATTAGGTCCGTAAAGAATTTTTCTCGGTGATCGCCAAGATTCGCGCGAGTCGCGAGCACGCGCAAGGCGGTGAGGGCGGCATCGCTATCAGTCGTCGCGGTAGCGAGGGGCGCAAATAATTTTTGATCATCGGTAGCATCAAGTCGTTCGAGGGCGAAAGCGGTCGGTAGCGCCGCGGATTTACCAGCCGCTGCGTGGAGAGCGGGAACAGCGCTGGACGCGGCGAGCCGTTCGACGAGGTCGTTGGTCGCAAGCGTGCGGACGACAATATTATCATCCGCTAGTTTGCTCACGAGCGCTGATGCATTCGCTGTTGAAAAATCGGGGGGTACAGGAGCACGGACGGAATTATCCTCACCGCGCCAAACAATGCGCCAGATGCGACCGTGGGCGTGATCACGGTTTGGATGCGTCAGGGGTTGCTCATAATGGCCGATGATTGGATTGTAGAAATCAGCAATCCAGAGCGCCCCATCGGGGCCCAGCTTCACTTGCACTGGGCGAAAAGCGGGGTCATCACACGTGAGAAAATCCGGCATGCGGACCGCTTTAGGAGTGGAGCCAGTCCAATCGAGCCGGTCTCGATTGATGCGACGGGTGACGGGATTGCCATTAAAAAGATTACCGCGATATTCCTCGGGGAATTGAGTAGCTGCGTAATACGTAATGCCGGCGATGGCGCTTGAGCCGTGGTCATCGAGTGTGATCGGGGGAGCAAAACCTAAACCATCATGCTGTTTGTTGATGCCTTCGTAAAATCCCCCATGCACGAGCAGATAAACGGGTTTGGAGTGTGAGTCGGCCGTATAAATATCGCCGCGTGGGTCGAAAGCTAAACCGAAGGGATTGGTCTGGCCATGCGTCCATTGCTCAAAATGCGAGCCATCTGGCCGAAAGCGATAGGTGTTGCCGCTATCGAGCACGGTTACTCGACCAGAACGATCGCGCACTTCGCTGTGGTTGGCAAAGCCGTGCGTGCCGTAAATCCACCCATCGACCCAGTAGGTGAAACTGGACGCCATACCGTGAGTATCTTTAAAGCCGAAGCCGGTGTATAATTCTTCGCGCACATCCGCGCGGCCATCGCCATCGGTGTCCTCTAATCGCCAAATGCTGGGTATCGAGTGAACGATTATCGTATCGCCTTTCGCGCTCGCTCGCCGCGGCAGCGGAACGATCCCAATCGGAATATTAAGGCCATCCGCAAAAACGGAAATTTTACGGGCATGTCCAGTGGCGGGATCGAAATCTGATAGCACCCGCACTGTATCAAAACCGTGTTCGCTCGGCGGGGGCGGGGAGGCCGCGGCGCGAAAAGCGATGCCGTTGCTATTCCAATTATGCTCAAAGCTGGCGATGGGCCGGTCGAGCGCATCGGCGCGCGCGGGCCAGGGATAAAGAGTGGTGCCGGTTACCCAGAGGCGGCCGGCCGAGTCAAAATTCAGATTAAGGGGCTTCTGGATTTCAGGTTCTGCCGCCACGAGCTGGACTTCGAAGCCGGGCGGAACATGAAACATTTTTAGTTGAGCTTCCGGCGAGCTGAGCGGGGCGGCGGGTTCATCCGCCTGCAGGGTGCCCAGTATTGAGGGCAGGAGACTGAACGCTAAAATTGAAAAATTGCTGAGACGAAAAATCATTTTTTCTGAATAGTTTTTTGTGAAAGGACGACAAAAGTACCCCGCTTGTTACCGACGATGAAGTCAGGGCGGCCATCGGCGTTAACATCAGTCGCGTAGACTTGCGTGCCGATGCCCGAGTTATCATCGAGTAAACGTGGTTCAAAAGTGACGGTGTGATCGGGCGCCCGCCGAGTCAGGAAAGCGTACAGCACGGGTGCCCCGGCCGGATCGGCATCTCCTTTCGGCCCGTGAGCCCACCAGCGTTTGCCGGTGATGATATCAGGCAGGCCATCGCCATCGACGTCCGCCAAGGCGAGCGCGTGCAGTTGGGAGAATTGCACCCCGGAAATTTTCGTCTCAGGATTTTCGGAAAGAATAGTATGTGGACTAAAGCTGATCGCTCCAGCGGCCGTGCGGATTTGTTCAAACCATGACAGCCCGTAGCCGTGGGCGTGGCGGCTCGTGACGACATCAGCGAGTCCGTCGCCATTCACATCCGTGACTAACATTTGCGCGCCGCCGGGAGCCGGGGCGGTGGCGAAAGGATACGGGTGAAACTCCCAGACGGGATCGCCAACTAATGAAGCCGGTTGCTGCCACCAGCCATTTTTCTCTAGAATATCAGCGCGGCCGTCACCGTTCAGGTCGCCGAAACCGAGGCCATGGGTAAAACGGTTCCACAGACCAAGCGGGCTGATCGGGTGAAAGGTCCAAGGGCGCACGGAATCTCGTGGGTCAGCGGCCGCGTAGCCTAAGCGGCCGCCGCTGGCGCAGATCACTACCGGATAACCGTGACCGAGCAGGTCGCCGAGCACGGGCGACTCGCCATCAACTGGCAGAAAAACGACATGGCGGCGCCACGGTAGGTCGCGGAGGCCCGGATTTTCGAACCAAGACGCATCGATGCCAGGAAAACCCAAGACGAGCACGTCGGCCCAGCCATCCCCGTTAAAGTCGTGGCTGAAGGTGAAAAAATTATCGGAGTACCCAAGCGGGTCGAACGGGGCGGGCCGGTAGATTTCGTGGCGCTGCGCAAAGGTCGGTCCTTCGTACCAAAATGGACCGGCAACGGCATCGGGGTGACCATCGCGATTAAGATCAGCAAAAACAGCGCCTTCGCTAAAAAATTTATCTGAGAGTTGTAACTGTTGATAGCCGGGGCCGCTGGCACCAGCTACGATGAGCGGAAATCCCAGCGTAAGTAAGAGGAGGCGGGGTGAGGGTAGGTTCATGCGGGGTATTTTTTCCAAGGTAAGATGATCAGGATTTATTTTTCAGGATAGATTCTGGTTAGGCTATTGTTGGCGCCTAATTTTATGGGGGATGTTGCGAGACTAGGGCGGCGAAGGCTGACGGCTCGCCTTAGGCCATGAGGCCCTTAACGACTTCACCAGCGATGCCGGTAAGTCTCACATCAAGGCCTTGATATTTTGAATTAAGCCGGCGGTGATCGACGCCCATGAGCGCGAGCATGGTTGCATGAAGATCATGGACATTTACGGGATTTTCTAACGCGCGGTAACCAAGCTCATCGGTTGAGCCGTAGACAGTGCCTGCTTTTACGCCGCCGCCCGCCATGAACACACTAAAGCCTAAGATATGGTGATCCCGTCCAGTGCCTTGGCCCATCGGCGTGCGGCCAAATTCGCCGCCCCATAAAATGAGCGAGTCTTCCAACATGCCGCGTTGTTTCAAATCTTTGATCAGCGCCGCGGTCGCTTGATCGACATCTTTGGCCGCGGTCTTCATGCCGGGCTCAAGGTCGCTGTGGTGGTCCCACGCGCGGTGGTAAAGTTGGATCATGCGCACCCCACGCTCGGCGAGTCGGCGCGCCAGTAAGCAGTTCGATGCGAAGCTGCCATCGCCGGGTTCCTTGATGCCGTAAAGGTCGAGCATCGCGGCCGGTTCATTTTTAAAATTGGTAAGCTCGGGGACACTGCTCTGCATTTTAAAGGCGAGCTCGTATTGCGCGATGCGCGTCGCGATTTCGGGGTCATGCGTCTGCTCCGCAAGCGAGTTATTCAGATTACGAATTTCATCGATGACTTGGCGTTGGGTGCTTTGACACACCCCGTCAGGGTTGCCAACATAGTGAACAGCGTCGCCGCGGGCTTGAAATTGAATGCCTTGAAAGCGGCTGGGAAGTATGCCGCTTGACCACTGGCGAGCGGAGATTGGTTGGAGCCCATATTTACCTTGTGAGTTAAGGACAATAAAACCGGGGAGCTCCTGCGTTTCTGCGCCGAGGCCGTAAAGTAACCAAGAGCCCATGCTCGGTCGGCCCTTGATAATGGAGCCGGTGTTCATGAACGCATGCGCGGTGTCATGATTGATCTGTTCGGTCTGCATCGAACGAATCACGCAGAGATCGTCAGCCACACTCGCAATATGGGGAAATAAATCGCTGATCTCGATGCCCGCGCGACCGTGGCGCTGGAAATTTGTAAATGGGCCGCGCGCCTTGAGCACCGAATTTTGGAGCTGAGCAATCTGCTGGCCTTGGGTGAATGATGCAGGGAAAAGTTGACCATCGAGTGCCTTAAGCTGCGGTTTCCAGTCGAACGTTTCGAACTGCGAGGGACCGCCAGCCATACAAAGATAGATCACACGTTTGGCGCGAATGGGCAGATGAGCTTCCCGTAAGTGGCCGCTCCAACCGGGCGGCAAGGCTGAGGGAGCGAGGGCGCCGCCGGTGGCCGCCGTGAGTTTATTTTGTAACAGCGCGAGGGCGATGCCGCCGAGGCCGTAAGCGCTTTGCGTGAGAAAGGTGCGCCGATTAACGCTGAGCGCGTGTTGGATGGGGTCGAAGGGGGGCATAGTCAGAGTCAGTAGCGGGTGATGACTTCCTGGGAGTTAAGCAGCACACGGGCGACCGTCGTCCATGCGGCGAGCTCAGTGGGGTCGCCGAGACTCGGTGGGGCTAGCCCAATCCGCACCAGTTTCTCCGCTTCAGCGGGTGCGGCCCGATAGGTGAGACGCTGCGTGTTGAGGAAATTTTTTAGGGATTTTAATTCAGCTGATTTTGGTGAACGCGCGAGGGCGGCTTGAAAGGCGAGGCGTAAACGAGTCGTATCATTTTTACCGCCTTCAGCGAGAATCCGGGCGGCAAAGAGGCGTGCAGATTCGACGAAGGTGGGGTCGTTGAGCAGTGTCAGCGCTTGTTGCGGGGTGTTGCTCGTGGTTCGTTGGGCGGCACACTCATCGCGAGCCGGCGCGTCAAAATTAGCGAGCATCGGATGTAGGAAAGTCCGCTGCCAATGGGAATAGACTCCTCGCCGCCACTGAGCATCGGCATCGCTCACCAGATAGTCGCGGTCGGGAAATTGAATTGCGGTGTAATAACCAGCGGGCTGGTAGGGCTTGGCGCTGGGGCCACCGATGTCACGCAGATCAAGCGAGCCCGCAATGAAGAGCGCGTTGTCCCGGACAAATTCCGCTTCGAGCCGACGCGGATTCTGGGCCGCAAGGAGACGATTAGCGGGGTCGGTTTCCCGTAGTTCAGGGCGGAACTCACTGCTTTGCCGATAGGTCGCGCTCGTCACGATAAGGCGAATGAGGTGACGCAAATCCCAGCCGCCGTCGCGAAATTCGCTGGCGAGCCAATCGAGCAGTTCAGGGTGCGAGGGTAGTTCACCTTGCGACCCAAGATCATCGACGGCAGCACTCAAGCCGGTGCCAAAATACATGGCCCAGAGTCGATTAGTTACGGCGCGCGCGGTGATGGGGTTATCCGGCGAGACGATCCACTGCGCTAGGTCGAGGCGAGTTAGGCGCTGCGTGGTGGTACTCTCTCGCCGGCCAGGTAGAAAGCTGGGGGTGGCAGGCAGCACCACGGGACCAGACTGATCTTGCCAGTTACCACGGGGTAAGACGCGAACGGTGAGCGGTGCGACGGCTTCGGTCACCATGGTCATGGCCTTGCCACCGCCGAGCTCATTTAATTTTGCGATGGTCTGGTGATAACGGGAAAAAGCAGCGGGATCAGCCGCGGTACTCATCAGCCAGGTATCGATTAAAAGATTTTCCTGGGTCGGATTGCGCGTCGTGGCAGTCAGCGCGGCTAAAGTAGCCGCAGAAGCTACTTCGAGTGGGTGGGGCGCGCCGAGGTGGCTCGTGGTGAGCCGCACGGTTGGCAATTCTTCGCCGGCGAGGGTGAGAAGAAGTGATTCTCCTGAAGCGAGCGCGAGTGGCTCAGCCAGCAGCCAAACTCCCGTCAGGATTTCTTTTTTGGCGGGGGTCGGTAATCTCCAGCCGGCTGCGATGCCGTGAAATTCTGTGCCGTTAATAAAGCGCGGCATTTTGGCGGAGGCCTCAGCGAATACTACTTTAAGGTTACGAGTTTTTCCTTGAGCGTCTTGCACGCTCGCGCTGACCGTGAGGGGAGCGACAGGGTACCTCCACACGGGGTTTTTATTTTGGACAATCTCAGAGAGAACTTCGACTTTGATCGCCGTCACTCGTCCTCCGTCGGGGCGGAAGATGAGTCGGAGACTTTCGCGAAACTCGAGGGGTTTTTCTAAGTGCAAGGTTCCATCCGCCTCGATTTTTAAAGGATGGGCAGGGATTAGTTTATCGCGCAGGCGAAATTCAAAAGTCGCATTTTTGATGGGCTCCCAACCACTGGGTACGCGATCAAGATAGGCGCGGGTTTCGTCGATCCATGTCGCGTAGCGAGTCGCACCGGTGGGTTCAGCTGCGCGCTGGCGCATCGTGGTGATTAAAGCGGTGAGCTCGGCCTCGGTGCGTTGATGGCGACCGGCGAGATACGGGCTAGCAACCTCGATCTCTGGCGGGAAGGGAAAATCATTGGTGAACCCTTTGAGTTCAGGATTACGCGTATAATCGTAATCTGAATAGACGCCCCATTGCTTAATATCGGCGAAAAATGACTGCAGCTCATAGAAGTCGCGGGTTTTAATCGGATCAAATTTGTGGTCGTGGCATTCCGCGCAGCCAAAGGTGCTCCCGAGCCAAGCGGTCGAGACGGCGCGCACGCGTTCGGCGCCGTATTTTGCGATATATTCAGCGGACTGGGCGCCGCCTTCACGCGTCATCATATTTAAGCGATTATAACCCGTCGCGACGCGTTGTTCGATCGTTGGATTAGGTAATAAATCCCCAGCAAGCTGTTCGATCGTGAATTCGTCGAAGCGTTTGTTGGCGTTGAAGGCGTTGATCACGTAGTCGCGATAGGGAAAGATGCGTTGATTCTGATCGCCGTGAAAACCAACGGTGTCGCTAAAGCGGACTACATCGAGCCACCATACTGCGAGACGTTCGCCGTGGTGGGGCGAAGCGAGCAGCCGATCGACTTGTTTCTCGTAGGCGGTACGTGAGTAATCGGCGAGAAAGGCGGCGGTTTCCGCTGGGGTAGGCGGCAATCCTGTCAGATCAAGTGAGAGCCGACGCAGGAGCTGAGCTTTATCGGCTTCTGGAGCTGGGCTAATTTTTTTTGCTGTCAGTTGCGCGCGAATAAAAGCATCGATCGGATTTAATTTCTTTTTGCCGGGAACCGGTGGGCGAGTCAGCGGTGCATAGGCCCAATGCGGTTCATAAACTGCGCCCTCTGCCACCCAGCGGCGGAAAAGTTCTTTTTGCTCAAGGGTGAGTTGCTTGTGCATTTCAATCGGCGGCATGGGATCAGCCACATCCATGATGCGCTGGATAATTTCGCTGTCATCGGGTTGGCCTGGCACGATGGGGAGTAAGTCGTGCTTAGTGGGCTGGAGCGCATCCTCGCGACGATCTAGTCGCAGACCCGCTTTACGGCTCTTGGCGTCAAAACCATGACAGTGGAAACACGTGTCCGACATAATCGGACGAATATCGCGATTGAACTGCACTCGCGGCGGATTGCTCGCAGCGCTGGCGACAGAAATTAATAAAGCCAAAACGAACGTATGGATGCAGAGCAGGGCAGGGCGAATCATGGAGCTTGAGCAGTGATATCTAATAATAATTCTTAGTCAGATGATCTCATGCCGAGGCGTGAGCGGCAGCCTAAAAATAAGGGGACTTCGGGGTGACCGCAAAACGGTCGAAGCAACATCTTAACGGGGTTAACGAGGAGAGAAACTAACCGTAATTTTTAGCCATCATCAAGCGATGACGAGAAGCTAAATCACTAGAGGGCGGCAAAAGATTTTGCCGCCCTCTTTAATAATGAAATTTCTTTTAAGCAGCGCAGTGACGGTCGTCAGCTGATCATATACTAGAATTACGGCTGGGGGATGATCTTGCGCACCGGTTGGCCGGCAGCCGCCCAAGCTTTGAATCCACCAGCATTGGCGACCTTAAAACCTTTTTCAGCGAGGGCTTTGGCGACAATCCCTGAACGATTGCCCGAGCGACAGTAGAGAATGATTTGCTGCTCCTTATTTTTTTCGAGAAAGGGTTTCCAGTCGGTTTGCGAGCCATCGAAATCACTTTTGGCGAGCAAGGTCGCGACTGCGACGACACCAGTCTCAGCCCACTCGGCGGGCTCACGAACATCAACTAACACGGCTTTGCCATCAGCGATGAGCGCGGCTGCTGCACTCGGTTCAATTTTTGCTATATCTGCGGCGAAGCCAAGGCCTGTGGCGACGATGAGCGCGGCGAGGAGTCGATTTATTTTCATAGTGTTATTAATACTTACCGTACCCGCGGTCTCCCCTAGCAGTCCAGCGCAGATCAATTTGGGATTCATTCGGCGATCCTCGGCAAATTTTTAACCTTAAGTTTAACATTGAGAATAAGTTAAACAAAAAAGCCAACGAGGGTAAGTCGTTGGCCTAAAATGGCTGCCCGGGCTGGGATCGAACCAGCGACCAAGTGATTAACAGTCACCTGCTCTACCACTGAGCTACCAGGCAATTTAACTGAAGAACGGCCAAAAAGATAGGAGCTGGCGACCTTGTCAACCTCTCTCTCCCGTAAAAATGGCTGTTTTTACGAGGGGGAGAAAAGTTTTGGTTGCATCTCTGCTCAGCGCTTTGTCAACTCTGCACCCTTTTCCATTACGCCTGCCTCCAATTCCGGGGTGACAGGGGGAACGAAACTATGAAAACATACCAACTCACCGTCACGCCCCGCGAGGGCACAGGCCGCAGCGCTTCCCGTCGCTTACGTAAAGCCGAGAAAATTCCTGCTATTCTCTACGGCAAGCACACCAAGGCACAGAATCTGGCCGTTAATGCGCCGGAATTCATCAAATTGCTCAAGGCGATCTCTGGTCGATCTGCGCTGATTGAACTCAAGCGTGATGCCGGAACGTCCGCGCTCTCATTTTTACAGGAAATTCAGCGCGACCCAATTACGGATAAATATCTCCATCTCGACCTTCAAGAAGTGAAGGAAAATGAGAAGATGATCATCAATGTTGCCATCAACGTCGTCGGCGAAGCTTACGGCGTTAAGACCGAGGGCGGTATTCTCGAGACCGCGGCCCATCGCCTGCGGATCCGTTGCTTGCCGAAGGATCTCCCTGATTTCATCGAAGTGAATATCACAGAGCTCAAGGTGGGTGGCGCGATTCACGTCAGCGAACTCAGTCCGATCGCGGGCGTTGAGTACCTCGATGACAAAAATCAGACTGTCGTACTTTGCGTCGAGCCGCCAGCCGAAGAAGTTGCTGCGGTGGTTGCGGCCCCAGTCGAGGGCGCTGTCGCTGCCGATGGTACCGCCGCCGCTCCTGCGGCCGGCGATGCTGCCGCGAAGCCAGGCGACGCGAAAGCGGCCGCTCCGGCAGCCAAGGGCGACGCGAAAGCGGCCGCTCCGGCAGCCAAGGGCGACGCGAAAGCGGCCGCTCCGGCCAAGAAGTAATTTTAGTCCACGGTCGACCCGTTCTCGGGTCGACCGTTTTGCACGCTGTTCTTTGAGTCATGTCTATCACGCTGATCGCTGGTCTGGGCAATCCTGGGCGCGAATACCTCGGCACCCGTCACAACCTCGGTTTCACCGTGGTTGAGGCGTTAGCTGCTGCGGAAGGTCTCAAGTGGAATACAGAATCCCGCTTTGAGACTCAAATCGCTCGTTGGGACGTTCGGCCCGGGGTCACTCGCTTGTTGGTTAAACCGCAAACCTTTATGAATGATAGCGGGCGCGCTTTGCGCGCCTTGCTCAATTTTCATAAAATTGAGGTCGAGGCCCTCATCGTAGCTTATGACGATCTTACGATCGATCTTGGCCGCGTGAAGGTCTCAGTTAATGGCAGTGCGGGCGGTCATAATGGAGTAGCTAGCCTCCTTGAGCACTTGGGCAGCGGATTCGTCCGTTACCGGCTCGGGATCGGGACTCCACGGCCTGCAGCAATGGACATCAAAGACTTTGTGCTCGAAAAATTTTCCCCAGAACAAACCATACTAATTGATCAAAAACTAACCACCTTTGTGGACGGCCTCCGCCTGCTAATTAATCGCGGGCAGGCTGAAGCCATGAATACCCTTAATCGCCGAGAACACCATGAGCCAGAACAAGCGTAATTATAAAGCCACCATCATCCTCGATAACCGCGGTAAAGAAGACTCCGTGGAGCAAATTATCGAAAGTGTGAAGAAAGAGATCGTTGCCGTGCAGGGCGACGTTACCGCCGTCGAAAATCTCGGCCGCCGCGAGTTCGTTCGCAAGACCGACGATAAATTTCCTGGCGGCGTTTATGTTCAGGTGAATTTTGCCGCCCCCGCAGCCGCACCGGCCCAACTTCACGAGCGTCTGCGTCTCAACAGCACCGTTTATCGCGCGCTGGTCGAGAACGTCTAAAGACGTTCCCGCTTTACCCCTACCACCATGGCCAATCTCAATAAAGTGATGCTTATCGGCAATCTGACGCGTGACCCCGAACTGCGGGTCACGCCGAAGGGCACGGCCATTTGTCAGTTCAGCCTCGCCGTGAATCGCAAATTTAAGGACGAGAGCGGTGGTGAGCGCGAAGAGGTTACTTACATCGATGTTGAGGCTTGGAGTAAGCAGGGTGAGACCATTGCTAAATATTGCACCAAAGGGCGCCCTCTTTTTGTAGAAGGCCGTTTGCGTCTCGACCAATGGGAAGACAAAACGACGAAAGAAAAGCGCAGTCGCATGAAGGTCGTCTTGGAGAATTTCCAATTTCTCGGCACTGGCCGAGCTGAGGGTGGTGCCCCAGGCGCCCCTGGTGCAAGCGAAGGCGGCAGCGAGCCCCGTTACGCCGCGCCGGCTCCTCGCAGCAGTGCGCCGAAGCCCTCCGCACCTGCAGCACAGGAAAATCTAGACGAAGACGTGCCGTTCTAAGGCATCCATTTCCCATTATTTTAAACTCAATTCAACAACCCAGATCCGATCATGGCTAATCACGAAATCCTCCTCCTCAAACCGGTCGACGGCCTTGGCGCCGAAGGCGACCAGGTCAAAGTACGCGCTGGTTATGCGCGCAATTATCTCTTGCCCCAAGGCAAAGCGGTGCCGCTCACAGTGGCTAATCGCAAGCGGGTAGAGGCCTTAAAGAAAGCTCGCGGCCTCCGCGAAGTTCAAGAGCTCGACGGAGCTCAGGCTTTAGCCAAGCAAATCCAAAAGGTTGGCATCGCGATCGCGGTTAAGACCGGCGAGGGCGGCAAGCTCTTCGGGGCAGTCACTTCAAATGATATTCATGAGAAGTTGGCGGCCGCAGGCATTACCATTGAGAAACGTCGGATTCACTTGGGCGATCCGATCAAGACGCTTGGTAAGCACGAAGTGAAGATCAAGTTGCACGCTGAGGTCAGCGTCGAACTGTCGATCGACGTTGTCTCAGAAAACCCGATCGAGCCTGCTGCTCAGTAACGTCCCAGCGACGTTCGATTTTGACCGGACATGGCCCAAGCGCCCGATACTTCCCGGCGTGGCCAGCCAACGGCTGAGCAGACCCTTCCGTCTGCTCGGCCGGATCGATCTCCCCCGTATAGCACCGAGGCTGAGGAGCATGTTATTGCGTGTTGTTTGCTCGATGGCAGCGACACGGTAGCCCGCTGTTTGGAGGCCCGTTTAGCGGGTGATTGTTTTTATGTTCCAGCGAATCGCCTGCTTTTTGAGGTGATCATTGAGCTTTATCAAAAAAGCACTCCAGTGACACTCGAAGTACTGGCGGAGGAGTTGAAGACTCGCCGGCAGTTAGAGGTAGTTGGTGGGTTCGCCTACCTGATGCAGGTCACTAATAAAATACCAACGACGGCGCATGCCGGATATTTTATTGAAAAAGTCCGCGAAAAACACCTCTTACGCGAGCTGATCAAGGTCGCAACAGGCGCTGTAGAGCAGGCTTATAGCTTCTCAGGCGGGTTAGAGGAGTTTGTTGATAAAATTGAGCAGGATCTCTTCAAGGTAACTCAAGATCGTGTAAGCGATAGCGCTCAGGAAATTAAGGAGTCAATCAAAGAGGCCAACACCGTCATTGCTAAGCTGCTCATGAAAAAGGGTGAGCTGACGGGGGTGACCTCTGGGTTTAAAGACCTGGATGCGATGACCTTTGGCTTTCAACGGCAAGAGATGATCATCATCGCGGCACGTCCTTCCATGGGTAAGACTAGCTTCGCTCTCAATATCGCCGAAGCGGCAGCGCTTCCCAAGCCGGGCAAGGGTGATCCGGTGCCGACGCTTATTTTTTCATTGGAAATGAGTTCATCCCAACTCGCACTGCGTATGCTTTGTGCTCGTTCCCGGGTGAATATGAAATTGTTGCGCGACGGTTTGGTCGGCCGCGATGGTCGGGAGGTCAATGCACTCGGTCAGGCCGCCGAGGAATTTAAGAAAACCCCCATCTTGGTGGATGATTCTAGCTCATTAACTATCATGGAGATGCGAGCTAAAGCGCGACGCATATATGCTCGTAAAAAGCTCGGTTTAATCATCGTTGATTACCTTCAACTCATCAACGGTACCGACCCCCGCGCCCCGCGTGAGCAGCAGGTCGCGGAAGTTTCTCGTGGATTAAAAGCGATGGCGAAGGAACTTGATCTCCCCGTTATTGTTCTAAGTCAGCTAAACCGCTCGTCGGAAAAGGATAATCGCACTCCCCGCTTGTCGGATTTGCGTGAATCTGGCTCTATCGAGCAAGATGCTGACGTCGTCATAATGCTATCCCGCCCTAAAGATGCTGATGAGAAATTTCAGACCGCTGCCAACGCAGTGGATTTAATCGTTGCCAAGCAGCGCAATGGACCGGTAGGTGATTTGAAACTAACTTTCCTTCAAGAAATTACACGCTTTGAAAACTTCACTCCATAACCCGATTTTCCGGGTTCTCTTTCTGTCAATTTCCCTCTTTGCGGGGGGGGCTTTTTCCATAGCCCAAACTGCGGCAGACCAACCGCCTGCAGCGCCTGAGCCGGTATTTCACATTGGAACCGTTACCATCAAGTTTGTGGGCATGGCCAATGTTAATGAGCAAATCGTCCGCGCGAATATGTCGCTACGCGAAGATACTGATCTTGATGAGTCGCTGATTGATCGCGACATCCGCTCGCTCTACAAGACTGGGTTATTTGAATTTATTGAGGTCAAGCGCGAGACAACCACGGGTAATGGGGTGAATTTAGTGTTGGAAGTAACCCCTAAATTTCGAGTGCTTGGGGTGCGCTATGAAGGCAATAAAGCATACAAGGACAAGCGGTTACAAAAAGAGATCAAAACCGTGGCTAACGGGGCACTGGATGAACGTCAAATTAAGGATGATGCTCAGAAAATTTACGAATTCTATCAAAAAAATGGCTTCAACCAGGCTCAAGTCACTTTCAGCTTGGATCGGAATCGGAATACGGGCTTTGCCACGGTCACCTTTAAGGTGCGTGAAGGCGCGAAGGTTCGCATCAGTGCCATCAATTTCATCGGCAATGATCACGTAAAAGCCCGTAAGCTACGGAAAGAAATTGAGACTAAAAAATGGAATATGTTTTCCTGGCTTACCGGTGGTGGGCGGTTGAAGGACGATGAATTCGACACCGACCTCGGAAAGCTACGCGATTATTTTAAGGAGGAAGGTTATCTCGACGTCGAAATTGCTGAGGATAAAATTTCCTTTGATTACCCGAAAGCTGATCGGCTTGTGATCACTATTCGCGTTAACGAAGGCCGGCGCTATAAAATTGGGGATATTAATTTTACCGGTAATAAGCTTTACCCCTCGCGGCTGTTGAATTTTCTGCCGCGGCAGCGGAAGGGGGATGTTTTTGTTCCTTCAAAATTGGATAAGGATGTCGAAACAATTGAAGAATTTTATGGGCGCGACGGTTATCTGGAAACCCGCGCACGCTTGGTTCGTAAACCCAATTTACAGACGGGTAATATCGATCTTGAGTATCAGATTAATGAGAGCGAAAAATTCCAAGTAGAGTCAGTTAAAATTGAGGGGAATAGTAAGACCAAGAGCATCGTGATTCTGCGTGAGTTGGTGATCGGGCCTGGAGATATTTTTAGCTCGGTAATGCTGAAGATTAGCAAACTTCGCTTGGAGAATACCCGCTTCTTTGAAGACCCCATCAATGTTACCCCAGAGACGACAAATATTCCTGGCCGGCGTAATTTAAAGATCTCTGTGAGGGAGGCGCGCACCGGTAACCTTACTTTTGGCGCTGGTTTTAGTTCGCTGGAGCGCGCGGTGGTATTTGCTGAGATCACCCAATCTAATTTCGATTTATTTAATCGGCGGTCCTTCTTCCAAGGGGATGGGCAAAAATTCAGACTCCGTTTTCAGATCGGCTCACAAAGCAGTGAGGTGGTCCTCGCTTTCGAAGAACCTTGGTTATTCGAGCGTGAGTTGGCCTTAGGTTTTCAGGTTTTCCGCACCACTTCAGAATATAATAGTGCTTATTACCAAGAAATCCGGACCGGTGGTGAGGTTTATCTGCGTAAACGCTTGTTCAACTGGCTCGAGGGTCGCCTCTCTTATGTCTACGAAGTTGTCGATATTGGTAATATCGCGTCAGGCGCCCCCCTACCGGTCATCGCGGCTTCGGGTAAGACAAGTACCTCAAAAATTGGCCTGAGTTTAACCCAGGATACACGCGATAAAATGATTAACACGACCCGCGGTAATTACGGTTCACTGTCACTGAATGTCGCTGGTGGTCCGCTGGGTGGGGACAATAATTATTATCAGATGGAGTTCCGTGGTTCGAAATTTTTCCCGATCGCGGAATTTCAGGAACAGGTTATCTCGTTGATTGGCCGGGTCGGTGTAACGGAAAGTTTCGGGGCTAGTGCGAAAAGCCAGACTAAGAAAATTGAGTATTTTGATAGTGTCGGCGCACTCCAGACGCAGAGTTTTAGTTACATCCCTGACGTGCCTTTTTATGATCGGTTCTTCTTGGGCGGCCCGCAAACATTGCGCGGTTTCGAATTCCGTACGGTTGGGCCCAAGGATGCTAATGGTGAGCCGATCGGCGGTAAAACCTATGGCTTCGTCAGCTTAGAATACTCTTTTGACGTGGTTAAACCCGTGCGTTTCGCATTTTTCTATGACGGTGGGTTTGCCAACAGAGATGCCTATGATTTTAGTCCGGCCGATTACAACGATAACGTCGGCTTCGGGCTCCGTCTCTTTGTGGCGGGAGCTCCGCTTAGCCTCGATTTTGGTATTCCTTTAACGACTGATAAATTCAACAAAAAGGGGACGCAATTTAACTTCTCCTTCGGTACCCGTTTCTAACCCCATATATCCATCCCGCTATGAATAAGATGAACCGCACCCTCCTTACCTTGGCCGCTTTTGGCGTCAGTTCGATCGCTCTGCTCGCGCAGCCAGCGGTGAAATTGGTCGTCGTCGACATGGCCAAGGTTTACGATAGCCACTACAAAACCGAAGAGGCTAATTCTAAATTTCGCGATGCTGAGCAAAAAGCTCAAGAACAGGTCGAAGAGCTCAATAAGCAAGGCCAGTCAATGGTCGACGAATATAAGGAGCTCATGGAGCAATCCAAGAACACCGTCTTGACCGCTGAAGCTCGCGGCAAAGCAGAGGGTGAGGCCCAGAAAAAAATGGAAGATATCCAGCGCAAGCAGGGTGAAGTGCAGAATTTCCGTACCAACACCCAGCGTTCGCTCCAGCAGCGGATCAAAACCCACCGCGATCTTCTCCTCGAAGAAATCACCAAGACAGTTAATGAACTCGCTAAACAACGCGGCGCGACCTTGGTCGTTGATAAATCGGGCCCGACCCTCTTTGGCATCCCCAGCGTGCTTTATTCTGATCCATCCTACGACATGACGGAGGAAGTAGTGAAAGAAGTGAATAAAGACCGCCCTGCAGCCAAGCCAGTCGCTGCTGCCGCCCCGGCTTCCAAGGCCCCCACTACGGGTGCTAAGTCAGAAGGTAAGAAATAATTCCAGTTTCTCGCTCTCGGCCCTGTTCTTTGCTGGAACAGGGTTTTTTTATGCCCGCATAGCTAGCCTGCTTCTTTGGCCAGGGATTTGCGCTAAAGTGTCATAGGCTTTTGATGTCCAAGCTAAGTTAATCGTCGTGACATAAAATAATAAGAGGTTGAGAGAAAAAAATAAAATAACCTTCTCGCTCGCCCCATTCTCCGTTAATCAGCAGGTCATGACGGACACGAAGCTTAAGATATTTTCTGGCTCATCCAATCGCGCACTGGCAGAGGAGATTTGCCAGTCCATCGGCGTCCCCTTGGGCGATGCGACCGTGAGTTGTTTTCCTGATGGTGAATCCTTCGTGAAAATTAATGAAAACATTCGCGGGGCAGATGCTTATTTCATTCAGTCGACATGTCCGCCGACGAATCATCACTTGATGGAGTTGCTGATTATGATTGATGCCGCCAAGCGGGCTTCAGCGCAGCGTATTACCGCGGTCATTCCTTTTTATGGTTACGCCCGGCAAGATCGTAAGGATCAACCGCGCGTGCCGATCACGGCTAAGCTAGTGGCTAATTTGCTCATGTCAGCAGGGGCTCACCGCGTGCTTACGATGGATCTGCATAGTCAGCAGATTCAGGGCTTCTTCGATATTCCGGTGGATCATCTTTTTGCTTCCCCTGTTTTCTTTCAGTATCTTGCGACGCAGCGTATTAACAATTTGGTGGTGTTTTCTCCAGACATCGGGGGTATGAAAATGGCTTCAGCCTATGCTGATGTGCTGGGCGCTTCTTTAGGGCTCGTGGCTAAAAAGCGCACGAGTTCCAGCACGGTCAAGGCCATGAGTATCGTCGGGGAAGTTGATGGCTGTGACGTGCTGCTCGTTGACGATATCACGGAGACCGCAGGTACGCTCACGGCGGCCGCTACCATTCTTAAAGCGCATGGGGCTAAGAGTATTCGCGCCGCGGTGAGTCACTGCGTCTTGAATGAAATGGCCTATGAACGCCTGAAAGGCGGCCTCATCGATGAGTTGATCACTACTAATTCAGTGCCCATCGAGACTCGTGGTTTACCGATCACGGTACTGAGTATTGCGCCTTTGCTCGGCGAGGCTATTTTGCGGATCAATACTAACGAAAGCGTTACTAGCTTATTTAAAATCAAGGGGTTCTGATTTGTGGTGGAACCGTCCCTTGCGGCGGTTGTCAATGTGCGCACTATCTCTCTATGAAAACCTCCTCGGTTGCTCTAGCGGTTGCGTTGTTCATCTGCTCATTCGGTTTCGCGGCAAATCTCGCCGCCGCCGATAAGCCTGCCGCTATCAGTGCAGCGGGGAAGGGAGCGGCTTCCGTCAAAAAACCGATCCTGAAGATTGATGCTACGCCAATCAGTGAAATTAAGTCAGCGGTCGTCACCAGTTATGCAGATGTCCTGGAAAGTATTCGCCCAGCTGTGGTTTCAGTTTATTCGAGCAAACTAGTTCGGCAACAGGTGCCAGAATTTCTTCGCCAGCAAGGTTTGAAGGGTGGGGAGCAGACGCAGCGTGGGCTCGGCTCTGGCGTCATTGTTTCCAAGGATGGCTACATCATTACGAATAATCACGTGGTGGAGGGGGCCGATGAGTTGAAGGTCTTGCTAAACGATGAACGAGAACTCACCGCCAAAGTGATTGGCACAGATCCCAAGACAGATGTGGCGGTGATCAAGATCGATGCGGAAAATTTACCAGCTGCGACCTTGGCCGATAGCGCCAAGCTTCGGGTCGGTGACGTTGTTTTTGCTATTGGTAACCCGTTGGGTGTCGGCCAGACGGTTACCATGGGAATCGTTTCTGCTACTGGGCGCCGGGTGGGTATTCTCGAAGAAGTCGCCGGTTATGAGGATTTTATTCAGACCGATGCAGCCATCAACCAAGGTAACTCAGGCGGAGCACTGATCGACGCACGTGGTCGTCTCGTGGGCATTAATTCAGCCATTATTTCTACCTCCTCAGGTAATATCGGTATCGGTTTTTCTATTCCGATCAATCTGGCGAACAGCATTATGAGCAGTCTCCTTGAGACGGGCACGGTTTCACGTGGTTATCTTGGGGTACAAACGCAGGCGCTGACGGCTGATGAAGCCGAAGGATTCGGCATTTCCAAGGACACCAAGGGAGTTGTCATTACAGATCTGAATCCGGCAGATGGTCCGGCGGCGAAAGCGGGTTTGAAGCGAGAGGACGTGATAACGGCGATTAATAATAAGGCGGTCACGACGCGGGATGATCTACGGCTGATTATTGCTCAGACGTTGCCAGGAACGAAGATCATCGTTAAATATATCCGCGGTGGTAAGGTCGAAACTAAGGAAGTTACTTTGGGTAAATTGCCCGATGATAGCTTGGCTAACGGCGAGTTCTTGCCCGGGGTGTCGGTAACTGCGTTGGACGCTGAGGTGCGCAAGGAATTGCGGATCGATGAGCGCGTCGATGGCCTCGTAGTCACGGACGTCGCGGAGAGTTCTGCCTATAGTCAGATTTTTCCGCGGGGGGCGGTGATTGTGCAATTGAATCGCGTACCGGTTGCCGATCTTGCTTCGGCCAAGCGCGAGCTCCGGGATGGACGTAATTTAGCCTTTGTTTATTATCGCGGTGCCTTTCGTTACATCACGTTTGTGGTCCGCTGACCCGGGTAACTTTTTTGGCCAGATCAAAGGCGCACCGCAGGGTGCGCCTTTTTTAAGATAGCTCGTGCTCCGAAAGGTATTTCTGCGGTCCCGCGATTACTGGTTAGGGTTTTTATAAAACCAGATCGCTGCCGTGAGCTTAAAGTAAGCTCCGGTGGTAATTAGTAGCGGGCGCTGAATTGATAGGTGCCGGAACCGAGCGTCAGCTGATTGGCTTTAATTTCGCGAATACCGGGCCGTCCTTGGGCACTCACACCACCTTCCAGGATTTGGCCTGTGACTGGCAGGGTTACCTCGGCCGTGGTATTCGGCGGAACGGTAACGTTGGCCAAGAAATCCCCATCGGTAATTCTCCAGGAAGCGGCTAATTGCCCGTGGCGAGTTTCCATGGAGGCCTCGGCCTGGGTAATCGTTCCTGTTGGGCGTGGGGCAATTCTGATGTGGTCAAATCCAGGGGATGCGTGGTCGATGCCCGCGAGGTCAGCCATCATCCATTCAGCTACAGCCCCGAAGGCGTAATGGGAAAATGAGTTCATGCCTGGCTCATGGCTGCCGCTTCCTTTGGTGTAAGAATTCCAGCGTTCCCAGATGGTGGTCGCGCCATTATCTACTTCATAGCCCCAGCTGGGATAGGCGTGTTGCTGCATCAGGATGCCTGCGAGATTATGATGACCGCTGCTGGAGAGTGCGGGCAACAGCGGACGCGTGCCGATAAAGCCGGTGGTCATTTTATTGCCGTTGGCCGTTATGAGTTCAGCCAGATGGGCTGCACTCGCGGCGCGCTGTTCGCTGGGGATGAGGTTGAAAAATAAGGCCATCGCGTACGCCGACTGATTGTGGATGCTGAGTTTCCCCCCAGGGAGTAGATAGGCTTGCTGAAAAGCGGTGGTGACCTTGGTGGCGAGTGCGGTGTAATTGGCTGCGTCCGCCGTTTGGCCAGTGGCCTGAGCCATTTCTGCCATCAAGTGGGCATCATAGGCGTAATAAGCTAAATCGATAAAAGGTATCGGGGTTTTCACTTCGCCGAGCGATAGCCAGTCGCCGAAACCGCAATCATCGCTGGAGCCTTTAAACTGGGGATCCCGCTTTCTACGCCATTCCATGAAATCATTCATTTTTCGCCAATGCTCGGTGATTACGCGGGTGTCACCGTAAACCTGCCAGATAGTCCATGGACAAATCACGCCCGCATCCATCCAGCCGGCTGCGTGGTGCTCATTAGGGCGAGCGAGTGGTCGGGGGGCATAGGCAGGGTAGGCCCCATAGTCCCAGGCATCGTCGTTCAAATCCCGCAGCCACTTAGTATAAAATGACGCGATGTCGGCATTGAAGGTGGCTGCGCGGACATAAATTTGCGCGTCGCCGGTCCAGCCCATGCGCTCATCGCGTTGCGGGCAGTCGGTGGGCATTTCGAAGAAATTCGCTCGTTGGGTCCAAACGATGTTCTGGTAGAGGCGATTGAGCATTGGGTCGGAGCATGCGAAACTGCCGTGGCGTGGGGTGTCAGAATGAATTACGATACCAGTCACGGCGTCGCTGGTGGGCTGACCGGGAAAACCAGTAAGCTCAATATATTGAAAGCCATGGTAAGTGAATTCTGGCGTCCAAGTTTCTCCTGCGGGATCACCTTTCAAAATATACGTGTCCACCGCGCGCGCGCTACGCAGGTTTTCAGTGCTGAGGCTGCCATCCGGGTGAAGAATTTCAGCATAGCGGATGGTAACTTTATCTCCTGATTTACCTTTCACCTTGAGGCGAGCCACTCCGGAAATATTTTGTCCGAGATCAAAGATGAAGACGCCCGGTTTGAGTTCGTGGACGGTTCGCGCAGCAATTTCCTCAATGGCTCGAACCGGCACTCCTGGGTGGGGCTCTATTTTCGAAGCGGTGCCAGTTTTGCAAACGGCGAAAGCCCACTTGGAATCATCGTACTCAGGCGTCGACCAAGCCGGCAACTCTTGGCGGGCATCGTAGGATTCCCCCATGAGAATATCGCTTTCAGTGATCGGGCCGAGCGCTGTTTTCCAATGGGGATCTGTGATGATGGTCTGGTGACTCCCATCAGTGAGTTCCAACTCTAACTGGATGCGGATCGCTGGAGATATTCCATAATAATAACGCCCATCGATGCCGGGGCTGAGCCCTTCTTGGCCCGTCAGTAAGCCGTAGGCGAGGTAGCCCGCATACCATCCGTCTGCGAGTGTCGCGCCGATCGCATTTTTTCCTTCGCGCACTAATTTTGTGACATCATAAGTTTGGTAATGAATGCGCCGTTGATAAGCAGACCAGCCCGGCGCTAGTCGTTCGTCAGATACGCGGTGGCCATTAACCTCGAGCGTATAAACTCCGAGTGCGGTGGCATACAGAGTGGCTCGGGCGATCTGGGGAGTCTGAAATACTTGGCGAAAGTATTTAGCCGGCGTCATCACAATTTGCCCACGCTTAGGATCACCACTGAAATTCTTGATATTTTCTTTTGTCGTAAAGGCGTGATCATCTCGCGCGCTGATCCACAAGGCGGTCCAATCTGTTTGCTCGAGTAGGCCCACGCCAAATGAAGCCGGTTCACTCCAAGCAGAAATTTCTCCGCCAGCCTCCCAGACGCGAACGCGCCAGATGATATGATCCCTCGGGATGAGGCTGGGGCCGGCATAGACGATTTGATCTGTTGCTGCTGAGATAATCTTTCCTGAACCCCAAAATAGCTTCTGAGCAAACCCATCGGCTTGATGAGCGAGCTGAATTTCATAGGCGACTTGTCGTACATCACGCGCTGCGGGGTCGATGGGTTTAATTTTCCAGGAAAAGCGGGGCTGGGTGGTACCGATGGCGAGCGGATTGTGATGATATTCGCAGCGTAGCTCGCGCGTGGTTACTTCGTGGGCGGTTGCAGAAACGATGAGGCTAAGTACAATCAGAAGCAGTTTCATGGAGTGGGTAAAAATGGGACAACCAGAGCCGTTGGGTCGTCTCCGGTTTATTTTCAGCAAAATTGTACGAGAAAGCCATCGGGGCTGAGCCGATGGGTACTGCGGGGACCGATGAGGATGGCCAGGGAGATTATTTAACTTCCAGCAATTGCTTCATGCCGGCGAAAAGTACCGACTCGACCTCTGGGGCAACGTTGGAGGACTGGGGACCGACCTCGTAGCCGCCTTCTGCATAGGAGCAATTCATGCCGATATAGGCAGGACCATAATTGCCGTAGGCGGCCATGCAAACGTGCAGATCAGGCCGCATGGCCTTGGCGGCCAATTGGTATTCAACAAAAAGTTCACCGGGCATGCACAGCATACGCGCTGAGCCAACGCGCAGACAGCTCAGGTCGATTTCACTGTTATTTTCTTTATGCCGAGTGACCCAGGCTAATTGATCGGCCGTGGAAACATAGCCCCGTGGGGGCGTGGTCTTAAGTTTGAGGATTAGGTCAGCCTCGTTGAGGTGCGCAGCGATCGGGAGTTTCACCAGTGCGCGGGTCCAGCCAATATCACTAGCAAGCAATGGTAATTTTTTAGTAGATTCGAAAGCGACTTTCATCCCGTCGGCTAGTCGATTGGCCAAGATCATTCGGTTTTCGTAGGCGCCGTCATTATATTTGCCGGCAGTTACATTGCCACCGGCTCCATTGAAGTGGAGTTGTAGGGTGTAGGGCATCGATTGAGCGCGAATAAAACGGGCGATACCTGGAAAATCTGGATGCGGAATGCCCATCCGGTAATAGCTCTGTGGATGGCAGGCATAGTGGGTGATGATGACAATCGGTGCATTGTTATTCCAGAAGCTGAGGGCGGTGATTTTAGGATCAATGGTGCCCTCGGGTTCAGCGCGCATGGCGGCATTTTTAGTCGAGGAAGTACGGGTGAATTTTACTTTGCCATCAGTGCCAAGGAGGCGCCGCTGACTGGCAACTTCCTTGACGACTGCTTCGCCCCAACCCCAGTGGGTGGCCTCGCGAGCGTTCGGCAGGGCAACCCGGATGGCGTCGGCGGCCCGACGAATAACGTCGCGTTGATAGTCGCCATTAAAACGCGCGTAACCCTGGACCCCGAGTTCCTTGACAAGGCGTTCGGCCGTGAAGTCGCAGCCAGGGGCGTCGTGTTGGTGGAGGACATGAACAGCCACGTGGTCAGGTGTGGTGCCAGCGGCCTTGGCTAAGGCGATCCGAAATGCGTCATGACCTTCATTGGCTATGCCGATCCAGTCGACGGCGCAGAGTACAATCGGTTGGCCCGAGCCGGTTATAACCACGCCGCGGCAGCGGAGGGTCATTTCATCCAATCGAATCGCCACATCGTAAGCCAGGGAAGCTCCGAGTGGGGGGGTCGCATCGACATCGAAGGTGGCCACTTTGACGACAGCCGATGCGGTGAGAGTTGTTAACAAGCTAAGCAGGAGAAAAAGGTTTCTCATAATTTAATTTTTGGCGGTAACGGTTAAGGTGCGGTGAGTGGCGGTAGCCGCCCTAGGGGTGTTTATTTAAGCTCTTCAATGAAGGTGAGGAGATCGGCCATGCCCTGCACATCGAGACCGGCTTCTAAGCCTTCGGGCATGAGGCTCTGGCCAGTGCTTGAACTGCCTTTAATTGTGGCGCGTGGAATATTTACCTCTACCCCGCCCAGCATTTTTAAGGTGAGACTGCGGGCATCGTCTTTGGTTATAATACCCTGAAGAGTTTGGCCTGCTTTGGTGTTTACGGTGTAGGCAATATATTGCGACGCCACTTCCTTGTGGGGTTCAAGAATAGCTGTCAGAAGCGCGGCGCGTCCTTTTGACTTAACCGTAATCAAATCAGGCCCGAGTGCCGTGCCCAACCCCGCAGCTCGATGACAGATAAAGCAACGGCTCTGGTAGGTTGCTAGTCCTCGATTACCGACGCCTTGTAAAGCCAAGGCTGGTTGGAATTTTGCTACCATCTCGGCACGAGCGGGGGGGATGACCGAAGCAAGAACCTGCTTAGCGCGTGCGGCTAGGCTGGCGTCCTTGTGCTGCACAACCGCCTGCACTTGTGATGCACTGAGAGCGCTGGGCGAAATATCGCCGGCGGCAATCGTTGAAAGCAGGGTGTGGGCACTCCCCTCGCGGGCTAGCAAAATCGTGATAACGGCCTCTTTTGCCGCGGGGCCATAATCGGACCAATGCTTGATGAGGAGACGCGTGCTATCGATCGAATAATGCTGGGCCACGGCGTTGATCGCGGCGCTTTGAATTGCTGGCGATTGTTCCTTGGTTAGACACACAGCGAGGGCTGGGTGAGCCTGGGCCGCTGGCAGGAGGCTGAGTAATTCGATGGCCTCGATGCGCGCCGCCGGCGTGGCGGTAGCATCGTGAGCGATGCTTGCGGCGCGGACGAAAGCTGGGGCGAGTTGCTTTTCTGTGTCGGCCTGCTCGATGCTCGTGCCGTTACGACGAAGACCTGCGCCGAGGGCTTGGACTAGTGGCGCTCGGGGGTTCATCGCGACAAAGGTCATGATTTGGCGTAATCGTTCAGGGTTGGCGGTGGCTGCGTTCAGTTCGACTAAATGAGCTGTAACGCCGGCGGCTTCTGGCTTCGCTAGAAAATTGCTCGTGTTGAGGCGATCAAAGATGGGCTGGGCATAATTGGGCGGTGCGCTCAGCACGGCAGCGATGATCCAAGGATCCGTGGCATTATTTTTGATTAGATCAGTGAGGGCGTTTGCAGATTTTTCTGGCGCAATATTACCCAAAGCTAGGGCGAGTTGAAACCGCACGCGCACACTGGGGTCAGTGACTAGCTGGGAGAATTTCTCTAAGACTTTCGGGGTGATCGTTGCTAAAGTGATCGCGCGTTCGCGGACGTTGGCATCTGCGTCACTCAGCGCATTCAGAATTGTATCGTCGGATAGCAACTTGAGACCGTTGAGCACGCCCAAGGCATGGAAGCGTTGGAGTGCAGGGCTCGGTTCGGCAAAAAGTTTAGCGAGCAGGGGTGCTGCGGCGTGATCTTGTCGTTCATTAAGCAGACGCGCTGCGGTGTCGCGCTGCCAGCCGTTGGGGTGGGCGAGGGCTTGAACGAGCTCCGCGGTACTCGCGGTCGCCAGCGTAACCTGGCTGCGTCGCTGCCATTTTTTATCATCGGGAACGAGGCGATAAATCCGTCCGCGGTTGTAGCCGCTATTGAGGTCAAGGTGTTGTTTGATTTCGTCGGGAATGCTCCACGGATGCTCGATGACCTCGCGGTACATATCGCAAATATACAGGCAGCCATCGGGGGCATTGGCAAAATTCACGACGCGAACCCACGTGTCATTGCTCGCCGCAAATTCAAAACCCTGTTCATCGGCTGGGCGTCGGCCAATGAGGCTGACGCCGTCGGGATAGATTTTTTTTCGATGCACGAGTTGTCCACCGGCATCCCCCGTGAATGTATTATTTAAAAAATCTGCTCCATAAGCATCGCCGCGATAAACCGTCGTGCCAGTGGCGCCCGTGAAATAGCCGCTCACTCGTCCGCCACCTTCCACCATGCCTTTGACTACTCCGGCGATGCGCCAGCGAGTGCGGATGATCCGCCAGGGTTCGTCGGGGCTCAGGCGGAAAACTTCGGCTGCCCCGCCATCGGCCGCGATACTTTGATGCGAGGGCGGCATGGTGTAGAGAGGATTTCTCTCAGCAAATTTGTCATCATAAATCCATGTCTGCAGATGGTCCGAGTTCGAGCAGCCAAATTTGCGACCGTAGTTGTCGAAGCTCATCCCGTATTGAGCGCCGCCAACTTCGAGACCGAATTCGTGCGTGTGGGGATCAAACCAGAAATCGCGTCCGCCCAGTTCCTGGGCTGGCAGGTCGGGGCGTTTTAGGCAGCTGATGGCACCGCGGTTACCAGCGCCAGCCAGCACGTGAATTCGATTATCCTGCCCCCATTGGAAACTGTTGAGCAGGGCCTGCACATTGAGTAACTTCAATCCGGTGCCAAAGCCGGTGAATATTTTCTCTCGAACTTCCGCCCGCCCATCACCGTCGTGATCTTCAAAGCGCCAAATATCAGGGGTGGCTCCGACGTAGAGTCCGCCATGAGCCCACACTAGTCCGGTGGGCCACGGGAGATCATCCGCAAAAATAGTACTGGTCTCATAATAACCGTCGCCGTCTTTATCCTCGAGCATCGAGATGCGGCCTAGATGCGGAGTGACATCGCGCATTTCAGAATAATCAAGCATCTCGCACACAAACATTCGACCGCGTTCATCAAAACAGATAGCGATCGGATCGCGTACTTGGGGTTCATGCGCGGCGAGTTGTAATTTAAAGCCGGGCTTCACTTGCCAGGTAGCGAGCGCGTCTTTGGGTTCAACCGCAGGATAGCGGGGCAAATCTTTCGCCGCATCTACCGTCACTGCGTTTTTCGTCTCGCCGTAGGCTTTGCTGTAGGTGGAATTAGATTTAAGTGCGTCTGCGCCGAGGAGTAGCGGGCTGGCGGCGAGTCGCAGCATAAGGAACGCCAGGAGTAGGGGCTTCGTCATGATAATTCGGAAAATGCTGTAAGCATGGCTTACTCACTTCAATAGCTGATCTAGCCATTGATAGGCTGCCTGACGTTCCGCCGCCGGGAAATCGTGGCCCGCGTCGGGCGTGACCAGCCTGAGGTGGTCGCGAGCATTGAAGAGGGTGTAAACTTCGGCGGCTCGGGCGAAAGCTTGACGGACGCCTTTAAGCTCAAAATTGCTATCGTGCTCGGGTGAATTAGAAAAGCAGCCTCGCGGAGCCAGCGCTCCGATGATTTCATAAAAATCGAAAGGGACTTTATCTGGATTATTTTCATAAACCTCGCGGATACGCGGCATGTAGCGGTCACTGGCCCAGCCAGCAAGCCCGGTCCCCCCGTTATAATTATGAAAAGGGGTGAACCCGCAGCTCGACACCACTGCTTTGATCCGTTGATCAAAAACCGCGGTGAAGAGTGCATTGTGCCCGCCGAGCGAGTGTCCAATAACCCCGATCCGGTCTTTGTTTACTACTGGTAGCGTTTCGAGGACGTCAATTGCCCGCAGGTTGTTCCAGATCGCCTTCATCGAACCACTGGCATAATGGGCGCCATCTTTTTTGAAGTCGTAGCGGTATTCTCCGAAAGAGGGATAATCTGGCACGATGCAAATATAGCCCCGTTCAGCTAATTCGTGGGCGTAGTGTAGCGCGGGTAGGCCCCCGAGGCCCGCCGGCTCATTTTTGCCGAGGCGACTGGTTTGATGCAGACAAAGCATAGCGGGAGCTTGGTCGTTGGCGGCACGTTGATGAGGAATGAGCAACCAGGCGGGTACCCGGTCGCCAGCTTCGGCGGTAAAGAGTATTTTGCGGCGCAGATAATTTTTGGTCTGTTCCTCGGAGATAATTTTAATATCCAGCGGCGCGCGGTGGGAGCGATCGGGTAGCGGTCCCATAACCTGCTGAATACTGGTGCGAATATGGGCCGCGCGTTGCTCCCAATCAGCGGTGGTAAGTACTGGGCGTTCCTGGCCCTGAGCATTGCGCACGACGAGAAGTTGCGAGTGATCGGGATACGCGATCGCCTCCAGCGAACGAACTGAATTTACGGTCCCTAGGGCTAAAGTCGGAAGCAGTGCAACGGCAGCTAGAATAACCACAATCTGCGAAAAAAAATATTTCACTGGCTGCATGCGACGAGGATCGTGACCATCGTACAGTAAATAGGGAGCGGTCACGTAAGCGGGTTATTGTCAGGATTGCTTACTGCCAATGAGAGCCGCGCAATCAACTGCCTGGCTTACTGGCGGGTATTTGCGCGAGGGCAGCGGGAACTTGATCAGCCGCGTAGGTCGGGTAGCTCATCTCAAGGAGCGAATAGGTGGGTACAGCAAATTTGGCTTGCCCCGAACTGCGATCGACGAGCACCGCAACTGCGGCGGTGGTGCCACCCATTTTTTTCACGATTTCCAAACACTCCTGCACGCGGCCGCCGCGGGTAATGACATCTTCTACCACAAGAATTTTTTCGCCGGGGGTTAGCGTAAAGCCGCGGCGCATGACGAGACGGTCATTTTCTTTTTCTGCAAAGATGAAACGACATTTTGCCTGGCGGGCGACTTCTTGCCCAATGACGAGTCCGCCCATGGCGGGAGCGAGGACGGTGTCGAACTGCAGGTTGCCTAATTTTTGAATGAGGAGCGTGCCGAGTCGTTCCACCGCCGGCATATTCTGGCAGACCTGCGCGCATTGGAAAAAATGTCCACTGTGCAATCCTGAGCGCAGGACGAAGTGTCCTTGTAGCAGCGCTTTGGTGCGCAGGAATATGTCAGTGACCTCTTGTTGAACTGCATCCATGGGAAAACCTTGGGGGAGCTCCGCGGGGGATGTAAACCATTTTTGCGGACCTATCCGCTGGTTGATCTGGCGCGCCGGACGCGATCACGGACCTCTGTTATGTTAGGCGCCATGTTCGCACTTAATCTGCGTTAAGTGGCGGAAGGGGAGGGATTCGAACCCCCGGAACCTTGCGGTTCAGCGGTTTTCAAGACCGCCGCGATAGACCACTCTGCCACCCTTCCGATCAACGACTTACGTGTTTTAATACCCTATCAAAAACACTCCATTGCCATTATATTGACAGATAGACAGGCATTTGCATGCATGTGCATATGAAAACATTGGTGCCAAGGGTTGTGAATTATAACGGATCTCAAACATCGAAGTATGTTGTGGAGGGCTTACGCGTGGATGGCAAGCGAGTCAGAAAGTTTTTTGCTAAACGACGTGCAGCCGAGGCATGGCTCAGAAAAACCTTAGCACGCATATCCAAGGAAGGGGAGGTGGCGATTCATATGCCTGAGAGGTTGCGCGTTGATGCATCGGCATGTGCGGCTAAGCTTAAACCTTACGGGAAGACCATAGCGGACGCTACAGACTACTATCTGGCTCATTTGGCGATGGTTTCATGCAGCTGCAGGGTGCAGGCATTGATTGTTGGGTTTATGGCCGCAAAAACGCAGGATGGGGCATCTGAGAGATACCTGAAAGATCTGCGCAATCGCCTTGGTATCTTTGAGGAAGATTTTGGGGCGGCTAATGTGGGTGAGATATCATCCAACCAGATTGATGATTGGTTGCGGAGCTTGAAGGGGGCAGCGCAAACCCGGAATAACTACCGCACTATCCTGCGTACGCTCTTTGAGTACGCTG
>CAIOCT010000076.1 GCA_903856725.1 uncultured Verrucomicrobiota bacterium | reverse complement strand
TCGCCCAGGGCAACCCCAGTGAAGGCATCAAGTTTATAGTCCTCGCCATCACCGACACCCGTAACGCCGTAGCCGAGCGTCAAGCCCCAGCCAGCATCCTTACGCAAGATAACATTGATCACGCCAGCAATAGCGTCGGAGCCGTATTGAGCCGAGGCACCGTCGCGCAACACTTCGATGCGCTCGATCATCGCGGCCGGAATCGCATTAAAATCCGTGGAGACCGAACCGCGACCAATTGAACCGTTGAGGTTAACGAGCGCGCTGGTGTGGCGACGTTTGCCATTGATGAGCACGAGGGTCTGGTCCGGCGCCAATCCACGTAGCGTGGCAGGACGAATATGGTCGGTCCCATCCGTCAACGATGGACGCGGGAAGTTGAACGACGGAATGTTCGCCTGTAGCATCTGGCTCGTTTCATTATAGCCACCTTGCTTCAACTCAGTGCCACTAATGACATCGATCGGCACCGGGGATTGCGTTACTGAGCGGTCATTAAAACGTGACCCCGTGGTGACGAACTTCTCTAACTGAATGGCGTCACTCTTTTTTGCTGCTTGCGGGGCGACTGTTTGCCCGAAGACAGTTGAATTAACCGCCAGCACTAAAAAGGCGAAAAGTGCGACTGAGCCCATTCGCCGCGATCCTGTAGAATACGAGATCGATGATACTTGGTTTTTATTATTCATAGGTGGTGTGTCTGATTATTTTGAGTTTTTAAGCCTCAAAGTCTGGATTAAATGTAGTTATCGTTACTCGAATCACAACTGCTCATTAGCCCGCTTAAGCAGCGCGCCGGTTCACGTTTTTATCAATAAACAGAGGCAAAAAGTGTAAATTAAACTAAACATTAGTAATATAGTAAAGATAGCAAGATATAGACTTTACCCTTTGGGGTTGGAGGCAAGCTTTTTGGATAAAATATTTTCAAGAAAAACTGCTTAGCCGCAGATTGAGCGTATTTTCGAGGACAAGATTGCTACACCAACAAAAACAGACCGCAGCCATGGCGGAACGCACCCGAGGATTTGCGTCTTGTGGCACTGCGGCATCAGGGAAAGCCTTTCACATGCTTACTACCCGACGCTTAATTACTGCGCCTTTAATTGCCGCGTTAGCATTATTGACCGCGCCTTTACCGCTAGCTGCCCAACGAGCCCCGATTGAAGCTGAACACGGCATGGTCGTCTCCGTCCACGAACTCGCCTCGCAAGCAGGCGTAGAAATTTTACAGAAAGGGGGCAACGCGGTTGATGCGGCCGTCGCCACTGGCCTAGCATTGACAGTGGTCTATCCTTTTGCCGGCAACATTGGCGGCGGTGGCTTCATGATGATTCATTTAGCGGGCGCTACTCCAGGAGCCAGCCGGGATATCGCGATTGATTATCGCGAGACGGCGCCAGCAGGAGCCACCCGGGATATGTATGTCGGTAACGATGGTAAATTACGCCAAGGCGTCGGTTCATCCACCGTGGGCTGGCAAGCGAGTGGCGTGCCCGGCTCTGTCGCTGGCTTCGCTTTAGCGATGCAAAAATATGGTTCCGGCAAAGTCACTTGGGCCCAGGTAGTCGAGCCCGCCCGCCGTCTGGCCACCGAAGGACACATCGTGTCGCAAGCGAGCGCCGCCTCCTTCCATACTTTTGCTAAACTGCTCGCCCCGTTCGCTGACTCAAAAAAAATCTACCTCAAACAGGGAGCTTTCTGGAAAGCTGGCGAACACTGGGTGCAAGCCGATCTCGGGGCCACCATGGCTCGCTTACAAAAAAATGGCCCCCGGGAATTTTATGAAGGCGAGACTGCCCAAAAAATTGCCGCTGCGATGTCCGCCCATGGTGGTAATATAACCTTAACTGATCTGAAAAACTATCAAGCGGTAGAACGCACCCCCCTCCGCGGAAAATATCGCGGCTACGATATCGTGCTCATGCCGCCGCCCAGTTCAGGCAGTATCGCGATTCTGCAAATGCTGGGCATGCTGGAACCTTTTGACGTCACCGCCATGGGCTCAAACTCTGCCGCTAAATATCACCTCTTTGCGGAAGTGATGAAACGCGCCTTCCGCGACCGCGCGGAATATTTAGGCGATCCCGCCTTCATCCAGGTGCCCGTCAGCCAACTCCTCGATCCTGCCTATATCAAAGGCCGCATGGCAGACTTCTCACCCAATCAGGCGACCCCCGCTACCGCCATCCAGCCGGGTCTCGGCAAATTTATGGTACGCCCGATTGCTGAATCTACCGAAACTACCCACTTTTCGATCGTCGATGCGGCCGGCAATGCCGTCAGCAATACCTACACCCTGAATGGCGCCTATGGCTCGGGCGTCACCATTCCCGGCACGGGCATCTTAATGAATAACGAGATGGATGATTTCACCTCTCAGGTCGGCACGGCTAATATGTTCGGCCTCATTCAAGGTGAAGCGAACGCGATCGTCCCGGGTAAGCGCCCCCTCTCGTCAATGACGCCAACCTTTGTTTTTAAAAATGGCGCCCTCGTTCTCGTCACCGGCAGTCCCGGCGGTCCCACCATTATTAATACCGTCCTCCAAATCATTACGAACGTCATCGATTTCAACATGTCAGTCGCGCAGGCAGTCGAGGCTCCACGCATTCACCAACAATGGATGCCTGACATCATCTCATTCGAACATCACGGTCTCAGCGCTGACACCGCGGTCGCTCTCAAAGCGAAAGGCCAAAACATCAAAGAGCGCGCTTCTTATGAAGGCGGATATCAAGGTGACGGTGAGAGCATCGCCATTGATCCTAAAACCGGCTTAAGATACGGTGCAGCTGATCCCCGCAAGGCTGACAGCAAGGCGATCGGCTACTGACCAATTTCCCCCCATGCAATATCGTCCCTTTGGTAAGCAAAACTTTCGTTGTTCAGAAATTGGCTTTGGCGCGTGGGCGATTGGAGGTGCGTGGGGCGCCCAAGCGGACAGCGACTCCCTGGCCGCTCTGCACCGCGCACTCGATCTTGGGGTTAATTTTATTGATACCGCTGCCGGGTACGGCAACGGCCGCAGCGAACGCTTAATTGGCCAAGTTTTACGCGAACGGGCCGCCGCCGGGAAAAAAGAAAATATATTCGTCGCCACCAAAACCCCGCCGGCACCCGGCATCTGGCCGCCCTCCCCTTACTGTCGCGCTGAGGAACGTTACGCAGAGGACTATCTTCGCGAGAATATTGCTACCCGGCTCACAACGCTCGGCACTGATCGCCTCGATTTGCTCCAGCTTCACACCTGGACCCGTGCCTGGAATCGCAATCCCACCCCTTTCAAAATTCTCCGCCAGCTACAACACGAGGGCCTGATCGGCTTGATCGGTGTTTCCACGCCGGAATGTGATCAAAATAGCGTGATTGATCTCATGCGCGCGGGCTGGGTCGATAGCGTGCAGGTAATTTATAATATTTTTGACCAAGAGCCTGCAGCTGAATTGCTGCAAGTTGCCCAAGAATGCGGCGTCGGTATTATTGTACGCGTAGCTTTTGATGAGGGCGTTCTCACTGGAAAATTTACTGCGGAAACAAAATTTGCGGCAGACGATTTTCGCGCCCTTTATTTTGCTGGCGATCGAATGGAGCGAGCCGTTGCTCACACTGAGGCCATTAGATTAGATCTCGCTGGGAGTGGCTACTCGCTACCGCAAGCGGCGCTGAAATTCGTCTTAGCTCATCCCGCGGTATCAACCGTCATTCCCGGCATCCGCACTGTGGCCCAAGCCGACGCCAATTGCAGCGTCAGCGATTTGCCGACTATGCCAACTTCTCTACTCCAGAAGTTACACCGCCACAACTGGCGCCGTGGCGTCTGGTACGGCGGTAAATAATTTATTTATTCTGCGGCTATGAATCCGCTTGTTCTGCTCGCCCCGATTTTTTTGGGCCTCGAACTCTGGCAGCTATTTCTAAGCGAACGTTACTTGGGCATTAAACAGATTCGTGTTAATGCTGATCCCCGCGAATTACCCATGGCCAACTGGATCGCGACCCTCTGGGCAAGCGGCCTCATCGCATACTTTCTCTGGATGCCGACTCTCCTTTTGCACTCGGTTGGGCGGGCGCAGGGCATCATCTTACTGCTCGTCACCGGCCTCGGCTACGCTCTGCGTAGCACGTGCGGGCTTAAGTGGATTCTCGTGATTCTGACTTTCGAGGGCGCCATCCGTATTGGCATGCTCCTCTCCTTGCTCGGCATGTCGTGGCGGCAGCTGATGATCTAAGACGCCGAGCGACTCGGCCGCCTTGCTTTAGCCTTGAGAAACTGACCCCGCCGAGCGAAAACAGCAGTCGAGCTAATCACCCATGAATCTCGAACCTGCTCCGCGCCTCTCCAAATCGATCTTTTTGATCATTGATGCCGTTCTTTTATTAACGGCTTTTTTGATTGTTTATTTTAACACAAAGAATCCCTACGCGCCGCTGCCCTTCGTGAGTGCCGTACTCTGCGTAGTCGTGGCAGCAATTATTGGCCTGATTCCTTTTCTCATCGATTTTTCTGCTGACTCCGCTGAATACGTCCAAGCCGAACGCGAACGCGTCAGCGAGCAAGTCCAGCGTTTGCACGCGGCCGGCGAAAGTCTCGCTCGCGCCGCGGCCCAAATCAAAGCGGTGGAAGAAGCGGTGCACAAAACCGCCCACGCGGCTGAAAATTTACCGTACCGCATGCAAGAAAAGCTCGCGGAATTTAACGAGGCCCTCGCGGGCAAAGAAGAAGATGACCGCGAAGCTCTCGAGCAAGAGTTGGTGGAATTACGGGCAGCTAATAGTGCCCAACTTAAAGCCGTCGCCGACAAAATCCATCTCGCGGTTGCTGATTGGACCAAGCTTGAAGCCACCAGTCGCAAACATTTAGCCGCGGCGGAAGCTGCCCTAGCCCACCTCCACGCCGCGGGTACCGCTACCCACCCTAAAACAGAAACTCCTAGCGCGCCGCCGACTCCCGAGAACATCCACCCGAGTTCCGCAATCGTTACCGCTGCACCCACCGAATTAGTCACGCCCGCCGTGGACGTCAGTGCGCCGCAGACTGCCCTGGAGGAGATCGAGCCCAAGCTGAAAAAGCCCCGCGCATCCCGGAAACCTAAGGTCGAAGCTCTGGCCGACCTCATTGAAAATCCTGGAGAGGAATTAGCCCGAACGGAAATTTCCCGCGAAATACTTGCGAGCGAAGAATCGAGCGCCCCCGCCGAAGCGATCAATCGTGAACCCGCGGAATCAGCCTCTTCGTCCGACGGCGCGACTCGCTTGCTCGCCACAGCCTATATTGGCATTGGCAATAAACTATTTATTCGTGGCGACGGTCCAGGCCTGAGCTGGGATCAAGGCACGCCGATGCAATTTGTTTCTATCGGCAAGTGGGGCTGGTCGACGAATGACGCGACCGAGACCATCACCTGCAAGCTTTATAAAAACGACGAGACGGAAGCTCTCACCGGGGAAGTTTCGCTAGAGCCCGGCAAGCACGTTGAGATCACCGCACTGTTCTGATTAATAGTGCGGCGGGCGCTCCGCGGGTAAATCATCACCCTCAGAGCCGCCTGCGCGTTGCCCCCGAAGTGCGGCCAGGTCTTGCTGTAATTTGGTCAGCGCCTCGCTTAAACCAAGCATGACCTTGTCTTGCTCTAAACTGTGCCGCTGCAGGTGCGCATAACGTTCCTCTAAATGGGTCAATCGCTCAGCATCATTCATATCCTGCAGAATGCAGATTGCGGGAAGCGAGGCAACCCACCAACACTGCCGATATGAAGTCTAGGTATAATTTATTACTAAGAAACGGCCGCTTATTGCCCGTAAAATTTAGGCCGCTTGGCGCACTGCGTCAGGGGTTTTTGACTTCACTTTGCTTACTGCTCGCCGGCGCGCTGCCGGGTGCTGCTCTCGAGCCTGCCAGCCTGCCGCCGGCACCGAATCTGCTCATCTTAATCTCCATTGATGGCTTTCGCTGGGACTACCTTGAGCGCTATCCGGCCCCCGTGTTGCAAAAACTCGCCGCACAAGGCGTACGGGCAGAGCGAATGAATCCGGCCTTTCCCTCCAAAACCTTCCCTAATCACTACACGTTAGTCACCGGCTTGTACCCATCGCATCACGGCATTGTTTCTAATTGGTTTTTTGACCCGGCGCTCCAGGAAACCTTCGGCATGAGCAAACCAGAGAGTAACGCCAATCCGCGCTGGTGGGGTGGCGAGCCGATCTGGATTACTGCAGAAAAACAGGGCGTCCGTAGCGCTTGTTTTTTCTGGCCGGGCTCAGAAACCACGAGCCACGGTCTTCGACCAAGTTATTATAAACCCTTTAACGGCAAATTACCGAGCAATGATCGCGTGGATGGACTCCTCGCATGGCTCGATTTACCTGCCGGCCAACGCCCTCAACTAGCCACGCTTTATTTTGATATCGTCGATCATGCTGGCCACACCTTCGGGCCCGATGCCCCTGAAACTCAGGCCGCGGTAGCCGCCGTGGATGCCGCCGTGGACCGATTACTCACCGGGCTTACGGCCCGCGGGATTCGCGAACACACCAACCTTGTGATTGTCGCCGACCACGGCATGGCCGCCTGCGGACCAGATAAAATTATTTTCCTAGAGGATCTCATGGATACAGCCACCGTCCAAGTGGAGTCACTCGGGCCCAACGGGGGCGTGCGCCCCAAGACGGGTACCGCCGCTGAATTAGTAGCAAGCATCCGCGCAAAAAAACCGGCGCATGTACAAGTCTACCTGCGCGAAGAAGTGCCGGCTGATTTACATTACCGCGACAACCCCCGCATCCCCCCCGTTATGTTGATTGCTGATGACCATTGGAATATTGAGAGCCGCGTTGGCTGGTCGTTTCGGAGTCGCACTTACTCCCGCGGCTCCCATGGCTGGGATCCCGCGACCTCCGACATGGGCGCATTATTTTTGGCGCAAGGACCGGCTTTTCGCCAAGGCGTGCTTCTCAAGGCCTTTGATAACATTCACGTTTATAATCTGCTCTGCGCTGCACTCAGCCTGCAACCTGCAACCAATGATGGCGACGATCGTCTCGTTCGCGCCGTGCTAGCCAAGTAATCTCCGCAATGCTTCCGGGGTGGTGACCGGTGCTTGGCAGGTACGGTCTGCGCATACATAGGCCGCCGCCTGCTTTATCTTGGCCGGCAACTCCAATAAGTGCGGTTGACCCGTAGCCAACCAGGCCTGCCCTGAGCCGCCTTCAGCCCAAAGCATTACGCACCGTGGCCCCAACCTCTCGTGTAAAACGGCGGCCAGTATTTTAAAGTCTAGCGCCTGAGGATCACCGACCAAGACGACGGTGCGCGGCTCCGCGAGCGTCAACCCCAAGGAGCATAACATCTGAGGCAAGGCATGGGGCGCCCGACTCCAGTGGGCTTGAAAAGCCTGTGTAATCAGGCGAGCTCGCTCGGCAAAAGCCAAGTTAACGCTACCGGTGGCTACAGGCTCCGCCGCCGAACTAAGCATCCCATCTAGCCGAACCAGATTCATCGCAGCCACTGAGTTAGGAGCCGGCTCCGCTCCATCATAATCCTCCTTCAAGCGCACAATTACCGTCGCGTCATCCGCTCGTGAATTGAAATAACCGCCACCAAGAGGCCGGGACTCATCCCAAAACAATTGGTCCATCTTGGCTTGAAGTTTTTTAGCCCATCGCAACCAACGGAGCTCGAAGCCCGCTTCATAGAGATCAAGCAACCCTTGGATGAGATAAGCATAGTCTTCCGCAAATCCGGCAATATCACTTCGGCCCTCTCGCCAACTGCGATACAACACGCCGGTCGCCGCATCGTAGAGCTCCCGCTCAATAAATTCTGCCGCCCGCGTCGCTGCCTGCAAATAGAGCGCGTCCTCAGGCTGAGCCGACCAGGCTCCCCCGAGCACCTGATGCCCCTTGGCAAACGCAGAAATCATCAGCCCATTCCATGCTGTAATGATTTTATCATCTAGCGAGGGCCGGGGCCGCCGACCGCGCGCTCCCCGCAATTTTTCTAAGCAGCGCAACAATTTCTCGCTCGCAGCTCCCACCTCGAGCTGAAATGCGCGGGCAGTTAGAGCCAGCGACTGCTGCTGCATTAAAACATTTTCCCCGCTAAATTCACCGTGAGGATCATGCGCAACATTACCGCCATCCTTAATTCCATAGTGCGCGCAAAAAAATGGCGCATCGTCGGCGAGCTCCTGGATGATTTCTGCCTGCGACCAAACGTAGAAAGCCCCTTCTAGGTGAGCTGATTTAGTCGCGGCATCAGCATGCCCGGCCGGCAGGACTACGGCGCTATCCGCATCCTCTGCTGAATAAAATCCGCCGGTGGGGCTACTTAAATCTCGCCCAACATACGCAAATATTCCTCGGGCGACCCAGGCAAAAGCCTCTTGGCCAGTGGCCTGCTTAGCCTCCAAATAGTTGACGGCCATTTGCGCTTGGTCGTAGAGCATTTTTTCAAAATGCGGGACGAACCATTTTTCATCGACCGAGTAACGATGGAAACCGCCACCCACGTGATCATGGAGACCACCCTCAGCCATTTTCTGTAAAGTATGCGTCGCTAAATGCACGGCCTCTCTTCCAAAAGCCGACTCCCCTCCTTGCAGTGCAGCACTCCGAAATAAAAAATTAATGACTGAAGCACGGGGAAATTTTGGGGCACCCCCAAAACCACCCCACTGCTCATCATGCGCATCCTTAAAATAGTGATAGCCTTGTTCAAAAGCCTGCTCGGCAACTTCGAACAACGGGACCGCTGGCGTAGGCTCATCGCGGCCTTCGCTTTGGCCACTGACTAGGCTCGCCCGCTGCAGACCGCTGACCACCTCATCAGCACCCTTTAGAATTTTAGCCCGCTGCTCCACCCAATGCCGCGTGATCGCGCGTAGCACCGTCACAAACCCAGCGCGGCCTTGCCGATCGTCTGGCGAAAAATAAGTCCCGCCAAAAAAAGGCTTTCCCTCAGGTGTAAGCCACACGCTCATCGGCCAACCACCGTGTCCCGTCGTCTGCTGCACATAGGCCATGTAAATTCGGTCGAGATCAGGCCGTTCTTCACGATCTACTTTGATCGGCACAAAATCTTGATTTAACACGGCAGCGACAGCCGGATTTTCAAAGGACTCGTGCGCCATCACGTGACACCAGTGACACGTTGAGTACCCAATACTAAGAAAAATTGGTTTCTGCTCCGCCTTAGCTTGAGCCAGTGCGGCTTCACCCCATGGCTGCCAATGCACGGGATTGTCCGCGTGTTGGCGGAGGTACGGAGATTTTTCAGCTGCAAGACGGTTAAACATTCCCGCCGAGGCTATAGCATAAAAACTTAAGATGCAAAGTGCGCGTAAAGGTGCCGCGAGACTAATCGCTTAACCTCACGATGTTATTTTTATGATCCCAAAGCCACAGATTACTGCCGATCATTAGCTTCCAGAAGATTATTTAAGCCCGCAAGTGTGCGATTGACCGCGGCTAAAGGACACGGCTGACTCGCGGGTTTTCCATGTTAACCATAGCCGATGTCGCCAAATCCTACGGTACCCGAGAGCTTTTCTCGGACGTATCGCTTTTCGTTGCGCGCACGGATCGCTTCGGCCTCGTTGGGCCCAATGGCGCAGGCAAATCCACCCTCTTCAACCTGATTTTAGGCGAGGAAACCCCCGATGAAGGAACGATTGAATGGGAGCGCGGCGCTGATTTTGGTTATCTACCACAGGAAAGCGCTCCCGTCCGCGACGAAACAATTTTAGCCATCGCGACCAGTGGTAAGAAACTGGTGCCGGAAAATGACGATGACTACGACATCGATTGGACGCTCGAGCCCCGCGCCAAAAAAATTCTTGCGGGCCTTGGCTTTCGCGAAAGCGATCACGACAAGCAGGCCAAATCTTTTTCTGGCGGATGGGTTATGCGCGCCCACCTTGCCCGTTTATTAGTCAGTGAGCCGGCGCTCCTGTTACTCGATGAGCCCACGAACCATCTCGATCTCGAGGCGCTACTGTGGTTTCAGGATTATCTGACCCGCTATCCCGGCGGCCTAGTGCTCATTTCTCACGACCGTGAATTTTTAAACTCACTGTGTAACGGCATTCTCGAACTGCGGAGTGGCACCCTCAACAAGTACACCGGCAACTACGACGATTATCTCAACGAGAAAGATGCTCGCAAAGAGCAGCAAGCGGCCCAGTTCAAAAATCAGCAGCGCGAAATTGCCCATCTCCAGAAATTCGTTGATCGCTTTGGCGCTAAGGCCTCCATGGCCTCCCGCGCCAAGTCCAAAGAGAAGCAGATCGAGCGGCTCAAGGACGTCGCCGTGGAAGAGCCGTGGGAAGATCTGAAGAAAATTAATTTCCGCTTCCCGCAACCCCCGCGCTCCGGACTCAAAGTGGTAAACTTGAAAAAAGTGCGGCAGGCTTATGGTGATCATGTCGTCTACACCGATTTAAATTTTGAAGCTGAGCGGGCCCAAAAAATCGTGCTCGTCGGCCCGAACGGCGCCGGTAAGTCCACGCTTTTAAAGATTCTGGCTAGCGTCATCCCGATCCAAGGCGGCGAAATTAACCTTGGGAGCAATGTGGTGCCGGGCTATTTCGCCCAGAACCGCGCCGACAATCTTAAGCTGGACCTCACCGTGTTTGAAAACGTGATGGAGCTCCGCACCAACGAGAATCAACTCACCGAACAGCAGGCCCGCGCGGTGCTAGGCGGCTTTCTCTTCCGCAAGGATGATGTACATAAAAAAGTCTCGGTCCTCTCCGGCGGAGAAAAGTCCCGTCTTGCCCTCGCTCGTCTGCTCGTCAATCCACCGAACCTCCTGTTGATGGACGAGCCAACGACCCATCTTGACATCCCCTCGATCGACGCACTGGTAAATGCGCTGAAAAACTATGAAGGGACTTTCATCTTCATCAGTCACGACGTCTATTTTATCCGACAACTAGCGCAAATGGTGCTGCACGTGCATAGTGGCCGGCTCACGCCTTATTCGGGTAATTACGATTATTACTTAGAAAAATCTAAGGCCAGCAACGCGCGCGCCGCCCTCACCGCCGGCTTCACTGATGCGCGCCCTAAACAGACTGTAGCCGTAACAACCAAGCCCCCCGCGGCGAAAAAGGCTAACCCAGCAGATGTGAAAAAACTTCGCACCGAGGTTGGCCATTTAGAAGAAAAAGTCTCCCAACTCGAGACCAAGCAAAATGAATTAACGGCTGAGCTCGAAGCTCCTGAGACCTATAATTCACCGGGCAAGGCTCAGCATTTAAATCGCGAACTCAGCGTGCTAGTCGACCAACTCCAAGCCGCAACTACGGCGTGGGAATCAGCTGCCAGTCAGTTGACAGAGTTAGAAAAAGAATAACGCGGGCGGCTAGGCGCGAAATATGACGTCTTCGCGATTAAACATTTTAACAGCGAACCCGAGCGCGATGGCGGCATAGAGGCAGGAGGAGCCAAAGATCAAGGCGATGTAGGGCCAGTGCCACACGCCCGAGAGCATCTCTTTGCACACCAGCGAAAGATTGAGAATTGGCACCAGGGCCAGCTTTGCGTTTAGCTCTACCCCGGGCAGCATGCCGATCACCGCCGGCATGATGACTACGACGATGAGGGGTGAGATGTAGCTCTGCGCCTCCTTGTAGCTCTTCGCGAAAAGGGAAATGGCGAGCAACATGGCCGCAAAGAACACTGCGACCGGCAGGACCAGGGTCGCGACCCCGATCAAACCCACCGGGTCGATGAGGGGGATGCTACTACCTTCCGCCGCCTTGCCGACCATAGCCGCCGTCGCGCTTTGCGACGTGGCGGTGCCGCCAAAATACATCACCCCGATGGCGGCGCTGACGCCCATGGAAACAATCGACAGCAACACGGTGGTCAGGGACGCGGTAAGCACCATCAGAAATTTGCCCACCACGATATTGATGCGATGAACCGGACTACACAGCAGCGTCTCCATCGTGCCGCGCTCTTTTTCCCCCGCCGTGAGATCCATCGCCGGATACATCGCTCCAGTGAAGCACAGGATGATGATTAAATAGGGAATAAAACCGCCGATCGCATTGCCGCCAACTTTTTCCGGGGGCGCCACATTCTGCTTCCGGATCACAAAGGGTTTGATGACGGCCGCTGGCAAACCCCGGTCGGCCAGACGGGTTTCAATCGTCTTTTCCTTCAGGGACGTGAAGAAGTCCTGCACGGCTTTCAGGCCGAAGCCTGATTTTAGCTCTCCTTCATAATAATAGAGGGACACGGTCTGTACTTCGCCGCTCTTGAGGCCCGCCTCGAATCCGGCAGGAAGCGCCACAGCCACCCGCACCTTCTTGTCTGAGATCAGCTGCTGGTAGTCAGCGGACTCCGGCACGAGCCGAAACTTCCTGTCCGCTTTCAAGGTGGCGACTACGCCTGGCGAGTCGGCGGCGCCCAAAATCATTACCGATACGGTCTCACTTTGAGCCTGCTTCATGATCTTAGTCATGATGGTGCCGACACCAAACATGATGATGGGCATGATCAGCGTGGGAACGACAATCATGGAGATGAGAGTGCGGCGGTCGCGCAGCGAATCCTTCAGCTCCTTCAGGTAAACCGTGAGAATATTTTGCCAGTTCATGGAATGGTTTCTTGATTTTTTAACGCCGCCGCCAAGACGGCCTCGCCGCCAACGGCCTTGACGAAAATCTCCTCCATGTCGGTCTCGCCGAATCGCTGCTGCAACTCAGCCAGCGTGCCCTCGGCCACGAGCCGCCCATCATGGATGATTCCGACGACATCGCAAAGCCTCTCTACCTCGCTCATAACATGAGTGGAATAGATGACGGTCTTGCCGCGATTCCGGCAATCCCGCACAAATTTGACGATGGAACGAGCGGTCATCACGTCGAGACCGAGAGTGGGCTCGTCGAAAATCATCACCGCCGGATCGTGGATCAGGGTGCGGGCGATGGATGTCTTCTGCTTCATGCCTGTGGAAAATTTCTCGCAGCGCCGGTCGAGAAAGTCCCGCATATCGAGCTCGGCCGCGAGCCGGTTGAGCCGTTCCTTGATGGTCGCATCGGCCAGTCCGTTGAGCCGGCCGAAATACGTAATCATCTCGCGCGCCGTGAGCCGCCCATAGAGCGCCGTGCTGGCGGCGAGAAACCCGACATGAGCCCGCACTTGATTCGCCTCCGTCGCCGCATCAAAGCCCGCGAGCCGGACCACGCCACTCGTGGGTTGCAGCAGCGTGGCTAGCAGACGCAGCGTGGTGGTCTTGCCCGCACCGTTGGCCCCGAGCAGCCCGTAGATCTGGCCGGGCCGGCAGGTGAAGGAAACGTCGTTCACGGCGGTGATGACACCGCGCTTCTTGTCCTTAAAGGTCTTGGTCAGGCTGCGGGCTTCGATCATGGCTGGAGAGGGTTAAAAAAAATTAAGAAATCAGAATATCCTGCCACTGCTTGTTGCTACTTTTATGCGCTCCGGTTTGATAAGAATTCCTTACAGGCTTAAGCGTTCGCGAAAATCCTGAGCCTGTCGGCGGGAGAGCTCGACCTTCATGCCACCCTTTAATTTTACCAGTAACCCACCACTGAACCAGGGTTCGATCCCCTCCACCCAGGCAAGATTGATGACTTGTTTGCGATTTGCTCGGAAAAAATGTTGCGGATCAAGCCGCTCTTCCATGGCCGTCAGAGATCGGAATAATTGTGGCTTCTGCTCCTCAAAATAGAGCCGCGTGTAATTACCTTCTGACTCCAACAGGCGGATATTTTTTACCGCGACAAACCAACAATGTTCCCCTTCGCGGACAAATACCTTATCCTCGGGAGCCAAACGACGCAGGCCAGCCGGCGCCACGCGCGGCGTGGCTATGAACCGATTCGCTCGCAATTTATCTAACGCCCCGGTCAGCCGATGCGGATCGACCGGCTTGAGCAGATAATCGAGCGCATTAAATTCAAAGGCCTTAACCGCAAATTGATCGTAAGCCGTGGTAAAAATAACTAAGGGCAAGGGGGGCTCCAGTTGCTCGAGTAACATAAAACCATCATCACCCGGCATCTGAATATCGAGAAATAGCAGATCGGGCTTCAACGCCTCCACTTTGCTAAGCGCATCTGCGGCATCGACCGCTTCGCCAATAATTTCAATTTCTGAGTGAGTCTTTAGCAATCGACGCAGTTCATTGCGCGCGAGTCGTTCGTCATCGATGAGCAACGCTTTCATAGGCCGCTGGCTGGCAGGGGAATTGAAACGACCGCCGACACACACCCGGGCGGAGCGGAGAACAGCTGGAGCGTGGCGCGCTCTCCATAAAGCAATTTAAGGCGCTCAGAAGCATTGCGCAACCCCACGCCGGTCGAGGAACCCGCCAAGGCTGAAGCGGCGTTACTGGGCGCAGCCAGTTCACCTGGATTAACCACACTAATTACCAGAATCTGATTTTTAATTTGCGCAGAGATCATCACTTCCCCGCCCTCGCGCCGAATCGAAACCCCGTACTTGACGGCATTTTCTACTAGTGTCTGCAACAACATGGGCGGCACAATTTGCGTTCGGGTCGTGGCCGCAATCTGCCAACTCACCCGCAAACGGTTTTCGTGACGAATCTGTTCGAGCGCGAGATAATCTTCAACGGTGCGCAACTCCTCCGCGAGAGTAACGGTCTCCAACTGACCTGATTGGAGCGAATAGCGCAGCATGTTAGCTAACCGCGTCACGACCTCACGAGCCTGCGGCGCATCCTCATCAATCAAAGCGCGGAGACTATTGAGAGAATTAAAAAGAAAATGGGGATTAACTTGAGCTTTGAGCGCGCGCAGCTCGGCTTCTTTAATATTTGCGACCAAACGCAATTGTTCGACCTGGAGCCGCTGCAATTGCTCATAGATGTGATAGAAAAAATAAATGCAGAGCCAACCCACCAAGAGGCACATGCCATTAAGCCAAGAGGCAATAATCACGATCGCAGGATTGCTTTTATAAGTCCACGGCAACTGCAGCACCCCATAAGAATAACCAAACCCCGCGGCCATCCAAAGCAGGGATAATATCGCTGCCATCAGCACAATGCGCGGCAAGAGGGGCCGCCAACCGAGCTGTTTCCAGCCCCACCTCATGATCAACGGTCGCGCATAGTGAGTGAGAACCAAGCCTAAGAGCACCACCATTACCATCGAGGCTGCTTCTAGCATCTGATCGTGACCTAATTGAGGCGAATTCACCAAAGCGGCTGCGCGCGCAAATCCAAATTGGATTATCAAAAAAAGACCCCAGCCGCTGAGCTGACAAAGTACATACAGTCGTTCCTTCGCATGCTGCAATTTAGCGGCCGTATCAAACGCAGGAAAGGTACGCATGGAATTATAAAACAGCGGGACGCTCGCCGTCGCAAGCTCGTCTATAGGCCGCGTGGTATATTCTCTGGTGGCTTGGGCTATTGCCATGATCCACCAACAAGACCTAGCCAGACTTTATGGCAGAGGGAAAAGGATCAACGGACCAGTCACTGGATAGGCGGAGGGCAAAACCAATCTCACTGGCAACCTCGGCGCTGAAAAACACCGGGTGCGATACTCCGGCAACTCAGTAAAATTAAATCCTCCAGCGTTATAAAATTAGTCGCCACCGCAGGCTCGCCCCTTTTAGCGTCTGCCGCTGTGAAGCACTCGGTAGTTGTCATTGGCAGTTTTAATCAGGACCTCGCGTTCTATACCGAACATTTCCCCCAGCCTGGCGAGTCGATCATTGGTGATTTCCGTCTCGGGCCTGGCGGGAAAGGCTTCAACCAAGCGGTCGCGGCCTTGCGCGCAGGCGGGGCAACTCTTTTTATTGGCGCAATCGGCCGAGATGCATTTGGACTCAACGCCCGCAAGTTTGCTCGGGAAATTGGCCTTGATGCCCATTTTATTGAAAAACCTAAGCATGCCACGGGGACCGCAGTTATCACGGTCAATGCCGCCGGACAAAATCAAATCATCATCTCGCTTGGGGCCAACCTCGGTCTGCGCCCGCGCGATTTGCCCTTAGCCCTTCTCGCGCCCGCCCAAGTAGTCGTTTGCCAAGGCGAATCGGACCCCAGCACCATCGCGTTTGCTCTGCGCACCGCCCATCGCAACGGCGCGATTACTGTTTTTAACCCCGCACCCATGGGGCCCCAATGTGATCTCACCTTACTCCGACATACGGAGGTGCTCATTCCCAATGAGAATGAATTTGTCGCCCTCATTAAAAAAACCTCCGCGGGCGCCAATCTATTGCGCACGGCACCCTTTAACGCACGGGGCACTTTTACGGAAGCGACTCTCGCCACCCTCTCGCCTGAGGCGCTCCATCGACTCTGCCGGTGCCTCAAGGTCCCTGTAGTTATTATCACGCTGGGATCCCGCGGCTGCTTTGTCTCCCAGCCTGACGTCTTTCTCAGCATCCGCGCCCATGAAGTGGAAGTGGTCGACACTGCTGGCGCCGGCGATGCCTTTGTGGGCGGCTTCGCTGCTGGCCTCATCAAATTTAAGCACGATATCTTTGAAGCCGCGCATTACGCCAATGCGGTCGCGGCGCTTGCGGTCATGCAACCAGGTACTGCCCCCGCGATGCCGATCGCTCGAGAAATTGCCCGCTTTTTAAAAAAGCGCGACCATCGGTAAGCCGAGCACTTACTGCACCCGTCGCGCTAATTATTGGGAATATACCCCGTCGGCTTAGGATCGAGATATTGTCGAGCAAAAGTTGGTGCATATTGGAGGAAGCCAAGCAGCCCTAATAAGCAGAGATTTGCTCGATAAACACCGCCCAACAATGCGCCTAATAAACCGGCCGCTTCGGCCAAGGCCAACCCCACGATAAACCATGGAAGCGCTGCCTTAAGGTGCGTACAGCGTGGCAATACCAGCCAGCGGATAATAATACTTAAAAACAAGGGCAGCAGCCCGGTGAGACCAGTGAGCGGATGGCTTCCCGAAGATCTGACCACACTCGGCGGCTGGCCGAAGCTAGAATAAATAGTCAGCAGGCTGACCCCGACGAAAACCCACGCCAGCCACCAAAATTTTAATTGCGCGCGCGCGCGTTGAGCTTCGGGACCGATCATCAGGCTAGCCTCCCATTGGATGCCAGACCGTCTTGAACTCAAGATAGGCCCGCAAGGCATCCACGCTTTGATGTTCGCTTGAAAACCAATTAATAGGCTGCTCCGCAGAAAAAAGCCCCACCCGTTTCACACTCTCCGCCGCGCCCAACTTAAGCGCGGCCTGCTCGACCCGATTCGCCACCCCGCCGAGGGCCCGCAAATGCGTATGTGTAGCAAAAGTGGGGATGAGCTCCGCCCGCAAACCAGTGAGCAAGTTAACCACCCCGCCAGGTAAATCACTCGTCGCGAGCATTTCGCCCAAGATGATTGCGGGATAGGGCTGCGTTGATGAAGCGAGCATAACCACCGTATTGCCGCTCGTAATGGCGGGAGCTAACAGAGAAATAAGCGCGAGCAACGGGGCTTCTTGGGGAGCGAGTAAGCCAATGATACCCATCGGCTCAGACACCGTAAAATTAAAATAAGGGGAAGCCACGGGATTAACACTGCTGAGCACTTGCTCATACTTATCCGCCCAACCGGCGTAATAGATAAGTCGATCAATGGTTGCGGTAACTTCCTTAGCGGCCGCCGCGGCAGAGCTACCGCCGAGTCGCAAAGCTTCCGCCAGCTCGACCCGGCGAGCCTCCAGCATTTCACCTAAACGATAAATAATCTGTCCACGATTATAAGCGGTGCGCTTCGCCCAACCAGGGCCAGCCTTGGCGGCCGCCTCCACCGCATTACGCAAATCCTTGCGCGAACACTGGGGAATATTGGCGATAAAATCACCGGCCGGATTGGTTAGCGGAAAAGTGCGCGCACTTTCCGAGCGAATGAACGCACCGCCCACGTAAACCTTGGGTGTTTTGGTGATGGGGAGACGAGTCATGTTAAGGGCAGGGGGTTAAAATATTTAGGCCGGAAATATCAATTTAGCTCAGCGGCGTGATGGCCGCGGCCTCCCCTTGGAGATAGCTTTTCTCCTGATAACGCCGCGCTACAAAAATAAAAATGCCGACGCAACCGATGGCGAGCGCAGCATAGAAATTATAATAAGCCGCGCCTTGCAATTTCACCGTGCCGTCCGGATTCGCGATAAAATAGTGCACGAGTGCGGTAAAGGCATTCCCGGCTGAAACCGACAATAAGTAACAGGCCATAATAATAGATTTCATATGCGCCGGGGCTTGGGTGTAAGCAAACTCAAGCGCCGTAATCGAGACCATGACCTCACCTGCCGAAAGCAAGGCATAGGCAGGTAATTGCCAGCCGATGCTGGGCGTAAGCCCCATCGCAATTTTCGTCTCAATCCACGCGCTGACCATAAAGGAAAAGCCCGTCACAATCAGACCCAGCCCAATTTTCCTGAGCGGAGTTAAGGGGAAAATTCGATTAATCGCGGGATAGATTAAAAATTGAAAGAGCGGAATAAATGCCAAAATCATAATGGCGTTAAGCGCTTGGATTTGGGATGCGAGCCACGTAATCCCTAAAAAGTGCAGGTCCATTTTTTGCGCCTGCAATACCCACTCCCCGCCGCTTTGATCCCAGAGCGACCAAAAAATGGCGACAAAAGAAAAAAGCACCGCGAGTCGACCAATCGCCGCGTAGCCCGCGCGATTGAAGGTATCGCGCAGAAATGTTTTCCCACCAGGTGGAATATGCGCAAATTTGTAGCGGCCCTGCCAAAAGACAAAAGCGGCTAACAGCATCAATCCGGCAGGTACGCCAAAAGCTAAGCCTGGTCCGTAGTGCGCCAATAACCAAGGGATCAGCAAAATGGAGAAAAAAGAGCCGAAATTCACCGAGAAATAAAACCAGCTAAAAGCGCGCGACAGCAGTTGCTGATTGGCGGGCCCAAACTGATCACCCACATGCGAGGATACGCATGGCTTGATGCCGCCAGAACCCAAGGCAATCAGGCCCAACCCTAGACCGAGCCCGAGCCGGGTGTGGTCAAAAGCGAGCACCAAACTTCCGGCACAATAGATCAGCGATACCCAAAAAATTGTCCGATATTTTCCCCAGAAAGCATCAGAGAGAATCGCGCCTAGCATAGGGAAAAAATAATTAGAGGCGACAAACCAATGATACCACTGATTGGCCTCATTCTCGCTCATCAGATCACGCCCGCCCGCCCGGTTCACTAGGTATTGCGTCATGAATACCGTCAGCACAGCGCGCATCCCATAGAAATTAAACCGCTCCGCCGCTTCATTACCGATGATGTAGGGGATGCCTGGCGGCATCTGGTCAGTCTTGAGCGGAGCTGTAAGATAAGGGCGCGTGGCCATAATGAAAAGGAAGGGTTAATTTTTAGACGAACTGGCAATAATCGAGAAGTCCTTGCCGACCACCTTCGCGGCCGAAACCAGATTCCTTATAACCGCCAAAGGGCGAGGCCGGATCAAATTTATTGTAAGTATTGGCCCAAACAACTCCCGCTTTGAGCTCAGCAGCTAATTTTAAAATGCGCGAACCTTTGTCCGTCCAGACACCAGCACTCAAGCCGTAGGCAGTGTTGTTCGCTTTTTCAATCGCCTCATCTACCGTCCGAAACGTCAGCACGCTTAAGACCGGCCCGAAAATTTCCTCGCGGGCGATGCGGTGGCTCATGGAGACACCCGAGAAAACTGTCGGTCGAAAATAAAATCCCTTGGCCGGCAACACACAGTCTGGCTGGTACAGGGCAGCCCCCTCTTTGACCCCGACAGCGACCAGGCGCTTGATGGTAGCGAGCTGAGCCTTCGAATTAATTGCGCCGATATCCGTATTCTTATCAAGCGGATCACCCACTCGCAGGGTACGCATGCGCTGCTTCAGTTTGGCGAGCACCGTAGCTGCGATGGGCTCGTGCACTAAAAGGCGTGAGCCGGCACAACACACGTGGCCCTGATTGAAAAAGATTCCGTTAACGATTCCCTCAATTGCCTGATCGAGCGGCGCATCATCAAAAATGATATTGGCCGCTTTGCCACCTAGCTCCATCGTCATTTTTTTATTCGTACCAGCGAGCGAGCGCATGATGATCTTTCCAACCTCGGTCGAGCCGGTGAAGGCAACCTTGGCTGCAAGAGGGTGCGCCATGACGGCTGCGCCGGTATCACCAAAACCAGTGACAATGTTAACTACCCCGGCCGGCAAACCGGCATCTTGGAAGATTTCCGCGAGTTTGAGGGCTGTAATACTGGTCGTCTCGGCTGGCTTGATCACGACGCAATTACCCATCGCGAGCGCAGGCGCAATTTTCCAGGCCAGCATCAGCAAAGGAAAATTCCAGGGTATAACTTGGCCCACTACCCCGAGAGGGGCAACCCGACGGCCCGGCGCCACATACTCAAGTTTATCTGCCCAGCCGGCGTGATAAAAAAAATGCGCCGCGGCCATGGGCACATCAAAATCGCGCGACTCCTTGATTGGCTTCCCGCCATCCATTGTTTCCGCCACCGCGAATTCGCGCGCTCGGTCCTGGAGCAATCGAGCGATCCGAAAAAGATATTTGGCGCGCTCCCGACCAGGCAACCGGCTCCAGGTTTGCTCATAGGCTTTTTTCGCAGCTCGATAAGCCGCGGCTACATCCGCGGTATTGGCATGCGCAATCTCTGCGAGCTTTTGTTCGTTAGCCGGGTTGATTGAGTCAAAATACTGACCCGAGGCGGGGGCTACAAATTTACCGCCAATAAAAAGCTCATAGCGCGTCTTGAGTTTGGGGTCAGCAGTCTCAGGCGCGGGATCATAAGCCCAAAGGTCACCAAAAATGAGCGCCGGCGCAGCCTGACGACGAAGGGAGGAGGCGGAACGTTTTTTATTAAGCAAAGTTGGCATGATTTTTGATCACGGTTGGCCGTAGGATAGATGTAGCAGTGGCAAAAATTTAATAACTTTCAGTCGCTTCGCTAAAATAATACGGCGCGGGGTAAGCACCGGTTTTTTCTTTCTCCAGCTGACGCAGCAGATCGTTAAGAAGCGCAGAGGCACCAAAGCGATAACGCACATTATTAAGCCAGGCGTCGCCGAGCGTCTCTTTGACGGCCACCAAGAAAGTGAGCGCCTGCTTTGCTGTGCGAATCCCGCCAGCGGGCTTCATCGAAATAGGAATGCCCGTCTCGAGGTAATAATCGCGAATCGCTTCGAGCATGACTTGATTATTCCCCAAAGTCGCGTTGAGGGTGGTTTTACCAGTGCTCGTTTTAATAAAATCTCCTGGCCGCAACACGCGCATCGCCAAAAATGAGGCAGCCCGAATATTGTCATAGGTCTCTAACTCGCTGACCTCGAGAATGACCTTGAGCGTCGCGGCGCCGCAAGTGGCGCGGACGGCGGCAATTTCATCTTGCACCAAAGAAAATTCCCCCGCGAGAAAGGCCCCACGGTTAATAACCATGTCGATCTCATCGGCTCCTTCCGCCACCGCCCATTTCACCTCCGCTAAACGAGTTTTAAGTGCAGTCTGTCCAGAGGGGAAAGCCGTGGCAACTGACGCGATGCGCACCGATGAATGCGGCCCCAGCGCGCGCCGCGCATGCCGCACCATAGCCGGATAAACACAGACAGCGGCGACCGCGGGAGTGACAAGATTGTCATGGGGCTGGCGAGCCTTCTGACACAAAGCCTCAACTTTACTGCGGGTATCTTTGCCTTCGAGCGTGGTGAGGTCGATCATAGACACCGCCAGCTTTAACCCAAACCGTTTAGCATTTTTCTTGAGACTCCTCGTCCCGTATTTGGCGACGCGTTCCTCAAGACCAACATAATCAACTGGACCGATGGCATTAAACAAACGGCGAACAGCAATCTGAGCGAGGGCGGCCATATTTTCCGCACTATCCCGCTCATCTCCTCTGAAAACAACGCCAAAACTCGCCCGCCCATGGCGGCATCTTTGGACCCAACGATCCGGCCCGCCTGCTATCGCCAGCGTACTTGCTAGTCGGTCACGGGTACGCCTAGGCTCAACCTATGAGTGATCCTCTTTCCCCAACAGCGCCACACGGTGAGCTAGTGATTCGCACGATCGCCATGCCGGCTGATACTAATGCAAGCGGCGATATTTTTGGCGGCTGGTTGATGTCACAAATGGATTTAGGGGCTGCTATTTATGCCCAGAACCTGGCCCGCAGTCGCGTCACGACGGTCGCGGTAGATGGTATGGCTTTTCTGCACCCGGTAAATGTAGGCGACATCGTTAACTGTCACGCTTCGCTCCTAAAAACTGGCCGGACCTCTATGCAAATTGCGGTCGAGGCCTGGGTCCAACGCGGCCGTGATGGGCGATTACTACGTGTCACCAAAGGGATGTACACTTATGTTGCGATCGATGATCACGGGCGGCCTCAGCCCGTGCATCGTCCAGCCTAAGGCCACTCTGAGCATTAATCACTCAGCGCAGCCCGCTTTTAACGGACTCACTTTTTTATGACTTCTCCTGCTAACGCCGCTCGCGGCGCGCTCGCGGCCACGGCTAGTTTTCTTTTTTGGGGCCTCGTCCCTCTGTATTGGAAACAGATGAGCTCGATCGCCTCGATCGAGCTCATTATGCATCGCATAGTCTGGTCATTATTATTTTTAATCGGCATCCTCGCTTGGCAAAATAATTTGCGAGCGTTGCGCGCCGCTTTTGCCCACCCACGACTGATTGGGCTGAATCTACTCAGCAGCTTATTGCTAGCAGCTAATTGGACGGTCTATGTTTGGGCCGTAAATCATGGGCAGATTATTGAATCTAGTCTCGGATATTTTCTCGTTCCACTCGTCAATGTAGCGCTCGGTTCACTGCTTCTGCACGAGCGATTACGCACCTTGCAGTGGCTAGCGATTAGTCTGGCGGCGGGTGGCGTCATTACTCTTCTCACCCGCTTAGGTCATATCCCTTGGATCGCTTTAGCGATCGCCGGCACTTGGTCAGGATATGGGTTGCTTAAGAAAAAATCCGCCCTGGGTGCGATTCCTGGGCTAACCGCTGAGACGCTCATGCTGCTTCCGCTTGCTCTCGGATTGCTGGCCTGGTGGCACCACACAGGAATAGGCGCCCTTGGCCGCGTAGATTGGTGGCAGCATATTTTAGTTCTGAGCGTGGGCATTGTGACAGCAATTCCCCTGCTCTTATTTGCGTACGGCGCCCAGCGCATCCCGTTAACAACGCTCGGCCTACTGCAATATGTAGCGCCGAGCGTACAATTCTTGCTGGGCTATTTTCTCTATCATGAGCCCTTCGATTTGGTCCACCTGCAAGCTTACGCGTGCATCTGGACTGGACTAATACTTTATACTGGCGACGGCTTCTGGACTCAGCGCCATCATCTTCGAGCGAACATTTAGACCCAGGCAGAGACCTTATTCTTGAGAAAAATCGACTAGCTCCATTTCAAAAATTAGCGTCGCGCTACGCGGAATAGCCGGCGGCTTACCCCGGGCCCCATAAGCCATCTCAGGCGGTACAATCAGTAGCCATTTATCCCCACGGCGCATTTTCTGCACCGCCTCATCCCAGCCTTCAATTAATTCACTGCGCCCAATCCGCGCTTCCAAGGGGTGCGCGGCATCGGCCGATTGGTCGAAAACTGTGCCGTTGAGCAGCATCCCTTTGTAGAGTACCTTAACCAGTGAACCCGCTTTCGGCATGGGTCCATCGGGCTGGCCCGCTTTAAGCACTATGTAGCGCAGACCAGTATAAGTCCGCTTGGCGTCGGGCCATTTCTGCTCAACGAATTCAATATCTTCCGGCGGCAATTTTTCCCGTTGCGCGTGGAGCGGAGCAGCGCTGAGTAAAAATCCAGAGCAGACCAGAAAAACAAATCGACGAATGGCAGCATTATTCATGGTTTTTTGACAAGAGGACCGACGCGAAAGGTGAAGCCATCAGCCGGCGGCGTCGAGGATTGTTCGGGCGCAGATCCAGCAGATTCAAGCGTTTTCACGGTGGGGATCACCGCGGTGGGTGAGTTCACAGTCGTCGGCAAATTATTTGGCAGGCTAGAGGCCAAGGCGGTGAAGCCGCGTTCGATTAACTCAATCGCTTTAAGGTCGCGTGTTTTACCAAGATCGCGCTGACCGTTCGGACCAAATGAACCCATGATAACCACAATTACCCGCCGACCGCGGCGCTCAGCGGTGGCGCTCAAGCAATAACCGGCACTCGCGGTGTATCCTGTCTTTAGTCCATCAACTCCCGCGACTTTCCCAAGCAGGTTATTGTGGTTCTTCATGTGCTGAGGCCCCTGCTTACGATTTAATCCAAAATCGCGGTGCTGAACTGATGAATATTGCAGGACGTTAGTATGACCCAGCAGGTAGCGACACAGGAGCGCATAATCCCGTGGGGTCGTTAAATCGCCATCAGCTTTATGCCGACTTGATGGCGGCAGACCGTGCGGTGAGCGGAATGTTGTATGCGTCATGCCTAATTCTTGAGCCTTGGCATTCATGAGCCCAACGAACGCCTCTACCGAGCCAGCCGAAATTCGCGCGACCGCATGCGCCGCATCATTGGCGGATTGGATCATCATCGCATAAAGCAACTCATCGAGCGAAAAAGTCTCACGGGCATCGAGGTAAACCTGCGTCCCGCCTATTTTAGAATCCTCATTCGTTATTTTCACCAAGGTCTCACGCGTAAGCGCCCCACTAGCGATCTTATCGGCGACCACGGCAAAGGTCATTAACTTCGTCATGCTAGCCGGCGGGCTAACATCGTCAGCATTATCTTCTACGAGCACTCGCCCCGTAGCCGCGTCGATCACGATCAGCCCGCTATAAACAGACTGAGTTGACGATGAAGCTTTACCAAGCACCTGCCCATAGAGGCAGCTCAGTAAAAAACAAAGGAGCGCAAGAAACCGATGAAACTTGGTCATGAAAAATGAAAGGCCAAAGGAGCGACGCCCACGGGGCCGTGCAACTCAATTTCTAGCCTAAGCCAGGCAATACCCCTTTCGCATATCGGACCGTGCCTTGTTCAACCGGACCAGAATGCCGCTAGCGGCCAAAAAAAGGCGGAGCCACTTGGGCTCCGCCTTGAAAGTAAAGTTCGCGAAAGCGAACGGTTGATTAGTAGCGACCGCCGCCACCACCACCGCCGCCGCCGTAACCGCCGCCGCCGCCGCCGCTGCGACCACCGCGACCACCGCCGCCGAAGCCACGACGTTCGCCGCCGAAGCCACCGCGACCGCCGCCGCCGAAGCCACCAGAAGGACGCTCTTCCTTCGGACGGGCCTCATTGACTTGGAGGGCGCGACCGCCGAGATCGACACCATTGGTCTTCTCGATAGCCATCTTGGCCTCATCAGCTGTGCCCATGGTAACGAAGGCGAAACCGCGTGGGCGGCCCGTCATTTTGTCCATAGCGACGTAGGTGTCGGTAACCGAGCCGAACTGCTCAAAATGAGAGCGGAGTTCGCCCTCAGTGGTATTAAACGATAAATTTCCAACGTATAGTTTGGAATTGCTCATGTGATAATTCGTAGATCCTTCGCCATCTGCCAGTCCGTTCCCACTGTGGGTTTCGAAATCATCACTTGAGCCAATGCTCAGCCAACGACTCACCAGATCCTGTCATCAAACGCTATCTCTAACGAGGCCGCTAAGACACTCAGCTTCGGCTATAATGCAAGCGTAATCTGGCTTTTAAATTCGCAAGTAAATATTATATAGTTATTTATGGAATCGCAACCCTATTGCCTAAATCTCGTATTTCGCCTTAATATCTGCCGGCAAACGCACCGCTCGAGAGGTCTCCATTGAGACCATCACGTAGTCAAACCAGCCATCGCAACTGAGCTTATTGTCTAAAGTACGAATAATCTGAAACTGCACCTTAACCCCAATGAGCGTGAATCTTTCGATCCAAGTTCTGACTATGAAGCGATCCCCAAGCCCTAAAGGACGCTTAAAATTCATCTGGGCGGTCGCCATAAACCAGCCATAGCCCTGTTTCTGAAAATCAGCCATGGGCATCTTATAGCAGCGCTCCATCTGATCGAACCGCGCGGCTAATACGTAATCCATATAACGGCTACTGTGAACATGCTGATACATATCGATATCATCGGGCCGCACCTGTAGCTCCGTTTCAAATTTTGCGTAGATCAGCTGCGGTCCCTGGGAAGAGGAATCAGCTAGATTGGGATCTGCACCAGTCACGCCGATCAAAATGCTGATAGCTCAACTACTCAGTCAAAAGGAAAAGGCCCCTCCTTGGCCCAGTTCCATGAAATGAGGGGCATATCGACTACCCTCGCCCGAGCCCTTCCCGGCCTTGAGGGGATCAATCCCCACCCGAGCGACGAAGGAAAGCTGTTGATTCATAACCCCTAACCAGCAGCCACCCCTTGTGCTTTAGAACATTCTAAACACGCTGTATAGAATGCCATTAAACTCAGCTTGCACCGTTGTCTCCAGATAGTTTTTCTCCCGCTTCAATTTTTACGACCCCAGCTTATTTTATGTCTAAACCCCGCCTGCTCGGCTCTCTGTTCCAATGGATCGATTCTGATTATTCAGCAGAGTCACCTGAGGCTATTCGGGCTCAACCCGACGGGGTAAATCTTGTTCGCTGTATCCCCTTTTTGATTCTGCACCTTGGCTGCCTTGGGGTGATCTGGACCGGGTGGAGCTGGCTCGCCGTTAGTTTAGCGATCGGGCTCTACTTTATCCGGATGTTCGCGGTCACCGGGATTTATCACCGCTATTTCTCGCACAAAACTTATAGCACCTCCCGCTTTGGTCAGTTTCTTTTAGCCCTCCTCGGTGCGACCTGTGTGCAACGAGGCGGCCTTTGGTGGGCTTACCATCACCGTCACCATCACCAGCACTCCGATGAACCAAGCGATGCTCACTCCCCGCATGTGCATGGTTTCTGGTGGTCGCATATTGGCTGGATCACCAGCCGCCGTAACTTTCCCACTGATTATACCAAAATCCGTGACCTCGCTAAATACCCCGAGCTCGTTTTTCTTAACCGCTTCGATGTTATCGTGCCGGTTCTGTTTGCGACCACCCTCTTCGTTCTCGGCCATAGCCTAGAAGAAGCTTTACCCGCTTGGCACACGAGCGGCCCCCAACTGCTTGTCTGGGGATTTTTCATCAGCACCACCGCGCTGTTCCACGGTACCTCTTGCATCAATTCGCTGGCCCATCTGATGGGCGGCCGACGCTTCGCCACCAGTGATGATTCTCGAAATAGCTTTATTCTCTCCCTTATCACACTGGGCGAAGGTTGGCATAATAATCACCACCGCTACATGTCGTCTACCCGCCAAGGCTTCTATTGGTGGGAGCTTGATATCACTTACTATATCCTGAAAGCCCTTTCGTGGACGGGTTTCATCTGGGATCTTAAACCGGTGCCAGCTTCGATTTATCGCGAAGCTGAGCTACGCAACCATCAAGACACCCTCGCCCGCTTTTCGATCTCTTCCGTGCAACATGAAATTGATCTCTTGCGTCGCGCGGTGCCGACGGCTGCAGCTATCGCGCTGGCAACCGTTCATAGTACGGAAGTCGCCGCCCAAATGAAAAAAGTGGACGGCCCTGCCGTCCATAAAAACATTGGCGAGCTCATTGTGCCATTAAACCAAACGGCCCCCGAGCCTAAGTCGGATATCTAAAAAATACTGAAAACACCGCGAGGTGTATTTTTATGGCCTCACTTGCCATTATTGGAACCGGTATCGCGGGGATGGGCTCGGCGCATTTTTTGCACCGACACTTTGACCTGACCTTGTTTGAGCAGAATGATTACACCGGCGGCCATACGAACACTGTCACCATTCCCGAGCAAGGCACCGGCCGCCCCGTACCCATCGACACCGGGTTTATGGTATTTAATTATGCCACGTACCCCCAGCTAACCCGACTCTTTGCCCAACTCGAGGTGCCTGTTAAAAAAACGGCCATGTCTTTCAGTGTCCGCCACGAGGACACCGGCCTCGAGTTTGCCGGATCTTCGCTCAATCACCTCTTTGCCCAGCGACGAAATATTTTACGCCCACGGTTTATCCGCATGCTGGTGGCAATCGCCCGCTTCAATCGTGAAGCCATCGCCGCTCTTGATGATCCCGCCTGGGGCAAAATAACCCTGGGCGATTATGTTAAACAGCGGGGCTACGGTGAAGATTTTTTCAACCTCTATCTAGTCCCGATGAGCTCGGCGGTCTGGTCAACGCCTCCGGATAAAATGCTGGCCTTTCCCGCGACCACCTTGCTGCGGTTTTTTCATAATCACGGCTTTCTCGGTCTAGATACGCAGCATCAATGGTGGACCGTTGCCGGCGGCGCCCAAGAATATGTCAAACGACTCACCCTGCCTTGGCGCGATCGCATTCGCCATCAAACCAAAGTGATTCGCCTGCAGCGTGAGGCTCGTGGGGTTACCATCACCACCGCCACGGGCGCGCCCCAGCATTTTGACCACGCCATCGTTGCCTGTCATCCTGATGAAGCCTTACGCTTGCTCGCTGACCCCACCGCAGACGAAATCCGCTTACTCAGCGAATTTCACTACCAGGCCAATATTGCCACGCTCCACACGGATGCCACTGTGATGCCGCGCACGCCCCTCGCCTGGTCGGCCTGGAATTACTCGATTACCCGCGACGCGCACGGCGTAATCTCGCCGGCAACCCATTACTGGATGAACTGCTTACAGGGAGTCTCCGATCGAGAGAATTATTTCGTCTCGATCAACGGTTCCGCCGGCATTGCCCCCGATAAAATTATTAAAACGATCGCCTACGCCCATCCGTTATTTAGCCAAGGCGCCGTGCAGGCCCAAGCGGAGTTACCGCAGCTGAACCAAAGTGCGCGCGGTCATACCGAGACCTATTTCGCCGGCGCTTGGCAGCGCCATGGATTTCATGAAGATGGCCTGCTTTCCGCCGTGAACGTGAGCCAACAACTTCTCGGGCACGACCCGTGGATTGACTCAAAATCGTGATTCTAAGGGCATCTTAATGCCCAGCTTAAACGTACCTCCTTCGAGTGAATTCCTGTCTCTACGAATGTCAGATATTACACGAGCGATTTACGCCGAAGCCGCATCGCTTTGTGTATCGCATCTTCATGTTTGCATTCGATCTGGATGAGCTCCCAGCGTTACCCACGCAGCTGGCTCTATTTTCTAACGATCGCCGTAATATTTATAATTTTTGCGAACGTGAATTTCTACCGACTACAGAAACTGTCCACCAACCAAGCTCCCCGGCAACTGCCCGCCCCCCGCTGGCTGGGTTAAAGCATCGTGTGATCGCCCACCTCGCGACCCAAGGCATCGACTTAACCGGTGGCCGCATCATGCTGGTCACCTTACCGCGGGTATTTGGTTATCAATTTAATCCCGTCTCTTTTTATTTTTGCTATGATCAACAGGGGCGCCCCCTCGCCTCGATTGCCGAGGTCAGTAATACGTTTAAGGAAATGAAGCCCTTTGTGCTCGGACCCACCACCCATTTAGCCACCGCCCACGGAGCCGCTTTTTCCCTGCGCACGCCAAAATATTTTTATGTATCGCCTTTCTCTGATCTCGACGTGGCTTTTGATTTCACGCTGCGCACCCCAGGAGATAAATTAGCGATTCAGATCGATGATTATGCCGACGGAAAGCGCACGCTGACCAGTGTCTTGACCGGCACCCGCACGGAGTTGACTAGCGGACGGCTGACTTGGTTTACCTTTAAATACCCCTTCATCACTTTGCGAGTGATGGCCCTCATCCACTGGCAAGCGCTGCGGCTTTTTATAAAACGCGTGCCGTGGTTTGCTAAAGCCGCCCGCCCCGAGGCCCAACGGGATCTCTATCGCCCGCATCACTCCATTGCCCCTCCTTCCGCATGAACCAGCCCGTGCCAACCATCAGCTCAGCGACGACCAACGAGACACCTCGCGGAGGGTCATTTTTTCAGCGCGCGGTGCTTCAAGCATTTGCCGCAATGAAACGCGGCCAACTCCGCCTCGAGTTACCCGATGGGACCGTGCAAATCTTCGGCGAACCAATCGTAACGAAGCAGCTCATCGCACCGGGTGTTTACAACTGCGCCACCTTGCGGGTGCGCCGCGCTGCTTTATTTACCAAGACTGCTCTTTATGGGGATATTGGCTTTGCGGAAGCCTACATGGATGGCGATTGGGAAACCCCCGATCTCACCGCACTGCTCGGATGGTTTGTCCTGAACCTTGAAACAGCCCCTACGCTATCAGGCTCCCAACACGCCCAATCGCTCGCCCTCAATTTACTCCGCGTGAGCAATCGGCTCTTCCACCTACTGCGACCCAACACTCGCGCTAATGCGCAACGCAACATCCGCGCTCATTACGATCTCTCGAATGAATTTTTCGCGCTCTGGCTTGATCCTTCAATGATGTATTCGGCCGCTCGCTGGAATGGGGCAACCACCCTTGCCGAAGCGCAAAGTGCGAAGAACGATGCCCTGTGTCAAAAGTTACGCCTCCAACCGAACGACCATGTTCTCGAAATTGGCACAGGCTGGGGCGCCTGGAGCCTTCACGCCGCTAAAAATTATGGCTGCCGCGTTACAACTCTGACCATCTCACCGCAACAGCGCGACCTCGCGGTTCAGCGTATCGCGGCGGCTGGTCTCAGCGATCGCATCACGGTCTGCCTACAAGACTATCGAGAACTCACCGGCCAATTTGATAAAATTGTCTCCATTGAAATGCTGGAAGCAGTCGGGCACCACTACCTCAAGGAATATGCGGCCGTATGTAGCCGTGTCCTTAAACCGGACGGATTGATCGCGCTCCAATTTATTACCTGCCCCGACGCTCGCTACCCGCAATTACGTTCTGGGGTAGATTTTATTCAAAAGCACATTTTCCCCGGTTCACTTTTACTCTCGCTCAACCGCGTTAACCAGCAGCTCGCGGCCCAAGGTAATTTTGTTTTGCACGGCTTGGAAGACCTCGGTCGAGATTACGCACGCACGCTGTGGCATTGGCGGGAGTCGTTTCACGCGCAACTCGACCAAGTGCGCGCCCTTGGTTTCAATGACCACTTCATCCGAAAGTGGCATTACTACCTGTGTTACTGTGAAACCGCTTTTGCCCTGCGCAATATTTCGGTGGTCCAAGCGGTGTACACGCGTCCCAACAACCTCGCACTTTAAAATCTGATGCTCTGGCTGCTCCGTCTCCTTTTTAGTTTAATCCTCGCCGCCATGCTGGGCGTCACCTCATGGGCTAGTTACCACTGCGCGCTATTTGCAGTACCCCGCGAGGTCTTTACCCATCCGTGGTTCATCGCGACTCTCTTTGATGCTTACGCGGGCTTTCTTACTTTTTATGTTTGGGTTGCTTATCAACACACTGCGTGGCGAGCCCGTCTGAGCTGGTTCATTGCTATCATGCTGCTGGGTAATATCGCGATGGCCGCTTACTGCCTCCAAGCTTTATTCTCGGTTCCCGCTTCAGGCCCACTTGCAGCCGTACTCACCACTCGTCGGGCTGGCCCCAACTGGCTCGGCCTTGCCCTCGCCGCGGCGGGGGTGGCGATTTTATTTCTGGCCTGAGATTCTTTTCGCGAGCCATGACCACATTGCTACTGATTCTCAGCGCCCTCATCGGCCTCTGTTTCATTTTTGCTTTCTGCTATTTTGTTGCGGCGCGCATTAATAATTACGGCATTGTCGATATAGTCTGGGCCTATTCGTTTGCGGTGTTAGCTGTTTATTATGCGGTCGGCAGTTCTGGCTGGCCATGGCGCCGTGGCTTAATCGCCACCATGGCTTTAATCTGGAGTCTCCGCTTGGGCACTCATCTTTATTCTCGAGTGATGCAACACCACCCGGTGGAAGACGGCCGCTATCGACAATTGCGCCAAGACTGGGCCGCAAATTTCAAGCCAAAGATGTTTGGTTTTTTTCAATTCCAAGCGATTTCCATCGTTCTCCTCACCCCGGCTTTTGCGGTAGCCTGCCTCAATACTACGCCGACCTGGCAACCCCTAGAAGTGGCTGGCGCGGTTCTCTGGCTGCTCGCCTTCGCCGGGGAGGCTTTTGCCGATGCCCAGCTTGCAGCCTTTAAACGTAACCCCGCTAACCGTGGGGCCGTTTGCACTCGCGGTCTTTGGCGGTATAGCCGCCATCCAAATTATTTTTTCGAATGGCTGATCTGGGTAGCCTATTTTGTTTTTGCCCTCGCTTCTCCGTTTGGCTGGTGCGCGGTGATTGGGCCGCTTAGCATTTTATTTCTCCTCCTCCGTGTGAGCGGCATTCCCCTCACTGAACAGCAAGCCCTTCGCTCCAAGGGCGAGGCTTATCAGCGCTACCAAGCAACCACGAGTGCCTTTCTTCCCTGGTTCCCTAAAAAACTACCATGATCGATTCCTTGCTCGAAAAAAATCTTTTACCCGACTGGTTGATCCGAATTGGGATTCGCCGCTTACTCCGCCAGCGCTTGCGAGAGGAACATTGCGCCGATCCCGCTGCCCAATTGCGGCGCTTTGCAGCCGGCCTTGCCGACCAGCCCATTGCAGTTAACACGACGGAATCGAAAGAGCAGCACTACGAAGTGCCTACTTTATTTTATCAAAAATGCCTTGGGCCGCGGCTTAAATACTCCAGTGGATTCTACCCTACCGGGCACGAATCGCTCGCGCAGGCGGAGGTCGCAATGCTCGCCCTCACCTGCACCCGCGCTCAACTGGCCGACGGCCAGCAGATCCTTGAGCTCGGTTGCGGCTGGGGCTCACTAACCCTTTGGATGGCCGAAAAATATCCTACCGCTCGGATAACTGCCGTTTCGCATTCCCGCACGCAGCGCGAACACATCACTCGTGAAGCTCTGGCCCGGGGGTTCACCAACATTACGGTGATCACCTGCGACATGAATGATCTTCAGCTTGCCCCCAACCAGTTTGATCGCGTGGTCTCGGTTGAGATGTTTGAGCACATGAAAAACTGGCCCCGCCTGCTCGCCAACATCGCGCAGTGGCTCAAACCTGCAGGAAAGTTTTTTGCGCACGTTTTTGTCCACGCCCAACTCGCTTATCATTTTGTGGCGCGGGATCAAACTGACTGGATGAGTAAATATTTCTTCACCGGTGGCATGATGCCCGCCCATGATTTATTTAGCTTATGCCAAACCGACCTCACGCTCACAGAATCCTGGCGCGTCAACGGCACCCACTACGCAAAAACTGCTGAGCATTGGCTGCAAAATATGGATGCTCACCAAGCTGAAATCATGCCGCTATTTCGCACCACCTATGGAGCGGCTCACGCAGTAAAGTGGTGGGCCTACTGGCGCATTTTCTATCTCGCGTGCGCCGAATTGTGGAATTTCCGCGCCGGTGAAGAGTGGCACGTCAGCCATTACCTCATGCGTAAGCCCTGAGAGTTTAGCTTTTATGTTTAGTAAGATACTGGGCGCTCTCCTGCTCTTAGGTTCAAGCAGTGCGCAGGCCTCCGTCGAAGCAGCGCTTGCTGCTGAGGCTAACTGGAATTCCCCCATCGCCCTCGAACTTTTTCTCGCCGCAGACCGAGCAAAGCCTAATGACCCGTATATTTTACAAAAGATCGCCCAGCAATACGCGGATCTTATAGCGGACCAATCGACAAATGACACGCGGCAAGATTTCGCCCAAGCTGCGCTCGCCTATGCACAGCGCGCCACCGCCCTGGATGCGAATGCAATCAACGTACTTTCCGTCGCGGTGGCCTACGGCTCCCTCGCTGCTTATAGTGATACTTCCAAAAAGATTCAGTACTCGCGCTTGGTACGGTCCGAGGCAGAGCGAGCGCTCCGCCTAAATCCAGATTATGCTTGGGCCCACCACGTACTCGGGCGCTGGCATTACGAAATAGCCTCCCTTGGCTTCTCGGCTCGATTGCTCGTACGCTTATGGTACGGGGGCCTACCAGCAGCCTCTTTTGAGGAAAGTCAGCGGCATCTCCACCAAGCGATTGCCCTTGAGCCCAAGGCATTGGCCCATCCGCTTGAACTAGGCTTCGCTTATGCTGCCGCAGGACAACTTGCGCTCGCCAAAATTGAATGGCAACGCGGACTCACGATGCCGGCTTTAAAAAAATATGATAAGCCGGCTAAGTTACGCGCCCAGGCAGCGCTCGAAGCTTTAAATTAATACCAGCCCAATCGCGGCGATCATGAGGCCAGCGCCGAATAGTCGAGCGCGCAAGACGCCTGCATCGAGATGCTGTTCCGTACTCATAAACCAGTGCCCAATCCCCCATACGAGCAGCACGCTGAATAGTCCGCGCAAACTGTAGACGATATTTACAGCCGTTGCACTGCCGACCAAACCGATAGACCAAAGTACCCCGGCATTATTTATGGCCAAGAGGAGCGCCGCTGCGCCGACCCAGCGCCACATGGCCGCATTCATAGACCGCAGGGGCGCCTTGAAAAAAGGCATGAAGCTAAAAGAAAACAAACCGACGAGCGCAAACATCGGCGGGAAAAACTGCCGCGCCCCCCAGTGCGGTAGCCATTTTTGCACCAACACGTCTCCCAGCCCAAAAGCGGTCGCGCTGCAAAAAGCGAGTAGCACCGTCCGCCCAACCCGCGGTCGGATTGCCCCGCTACCTTGGTGCAGGAGGATGATCGCCGCCGTGCTCAGAGCAGCCCCAACCCACCATTGCCATGGGACCAGCCCGACGCGAAGCAAGCTGCTGAACAGCGCGACCAAAATTACTTTGGTCCCCATGACTGGGGTCACCACCGAAACATCGCCGTGGCTTAAGGCCCAAAAAGTAAAAGCCTGGCCTGCAAAGAAAAGCAAAGCCGTCACCGCCGGCTGCCAATAATCAAGATTGGGCTGAGGCTGTTCCGCCGAGCCGAACCATAATGGAAGAAATAATAAGGCGATCGCCCAATTTGATAAAAACCCGGTACGCCAGATCCCAGCTCCAAGAGCAGCCGCGCGCTTCACCGTCAAAGCGGCCACCACATAAAGGAGCGCGCACGTGAGGGGTAGCAACAGGCTGATTTGGAATTTCATAAAAAGCGCTACTTACCGACCGCGAACTCGCGCCGCCACCCCGCGCTTGAGTTGCTGCTCACTGCAGCGCTTGCTGCACCAATTTTTCGTATTCTTCAGATGAAAGTGCGCCAATTTTTTTATGCACAATGACACCACGGCGATTAATTAAAAAGGTCGTTGGTATAGCATCAATGCCGCCGAAGGCCTCAACACTAGCGTCATCTCCCATTACAATCGTGTAATTCATTCCCCGCGCGATCGCAAACTCGCGAACCGCAGACGGCCCTTTGCGATCTAAGGAAACCCCAATAATCACTAAGCCTTGCGCCGCATATTTTTTTTGCAGGGCGATATAGCCCGGAATTTCCGCAACGCACGGCGGACACCATGTCGCCCAGAAATCGACTACCACTACCTTGCCCTTAAATTGATCGGAACTGACGGCCTGTCCGGCTAGGTCAAAGAGTTGCCACGTCGGCGCCGGCAAAGCGAGCGCCGGCTTGGTGTCCGGTGCAGCGATCAACGCCGCGCCGCCGAGTAAACCACTCAACACCACCCCCAGCAGAGAATAGCGACCAATCAAATGAATAAAGAGCTGCATAATATAAAACTTTAAAAAAACCGGCAACAAATGCGGCACCGCTAAACGAATCTAGGATTAGATTTTAGCAACTGTCTCAGCGGGTTCTACGCCGAGAATCTCAATAAATTTTTTCATCGCGGGCGTCAGCACCCGACCTTTGCGATGCAAAATAGCGAGCGGCCGAGTAAACTCCCGACCCTTGAAGGCGATGGTCACGAGCGTCCCCTGCCGGACCTCCTGCAAGACGGTCGCTTGCGGCACAATAGCTACGCCATGATCAATCTCCACCGCGCGCTTTACCGTCTCAATATTATCAAATTCCATCACCGGCGTGATCTCTAATTTGAAATCGCGGAAAATCTGATCAACCGCTTTCCGAGTCGGAATATCTGGATCAAAGCCAATAAATTTATGCGAGGAAAGCGCCTTCATTTCTACTTCGGCGGCTTTCGCCAAAGGATGATTAGGGTGCGCAATTAAAATCAGCCGATCGTTGCGGAAGGGCAGCATCTCAATTTGCCGTACTTTCTGCGGAAAAGCGACTAAGCCAAAATCTACGGAATTATGTAAGATATCTTCGTAAACAAGATTAGACCGCCGATACTCCACCCGAACGTTGACCGAAGGGTAATCGTGCAGGAATTTTTTAATATAAGGCGGCAATTCATGCAGCCCAATCGAGTAAATCGTAGAAATTCGAATCGTGCCACTAATGACCTTCTTCATTTCCTGCAAATCACTCTCCAGCTTCTCGTAGCCGTGGAGAATTTCTTTGGCGGCCTCATAAATTCGCTGCCCTTCGCGGGTAAGATTAAACTGCTTTTGGCTCCGGTCGACCATGAGCGTCTTAAAGTTGCGCTCCATGGAACGGGCCTGCTGACTAACAGCGGACTGGGTAATTCCATTCAACTTAGCTGCCTTGGAGAAACTCTTGGTTTCCACCAAATCGGCGAAGATTTTAAAATTCTCAATTTGCATACATTGGTATTGTTACGCTCAGTATAAATATAACTTATCAGCAGGCCAATCTAAAAGACATACCAAGAGATGTTTATCGAATATGATACTTTTTGCCAACGAGCCAATGCCCTCGTTCTTCGAATAGCTGAGCTCTGCCGCTCAGCAGGTCGGCTACCGAGTGAAGTAACCCTCTTGCCTGTGACAAAAAATCACCCAGCAGCAGCAGCCGAATATGCTGTCCGTTATGGACTTAAATCAGTGGGAGAAAATCGAGTTCAAGAGGCCATCGATAAAATAAGCTTAGCGCCCCCTAACCTGCGCTGGGAACTGATTGGTCATCTCCAATCCAACAAAGCGAAGCTCGCCGCTGCTCATTTTTCCCGAATTCAGAGCGTCGATAGCGAAAAAATACTCGCCGCTCTCAATCGCTCCGCAGGAGAGCTGCATAAGAAGCTACCCGTATTATTACAGATCAATGCGGGCCACGATCCGGCTAAATTTGGGATCGAGCCCATTGATGCGCCTCACCTGCTGGAATACGCCCTTCAACAACCCCACCTGCAGGTGGATGGCTTAATGACGATCGCGCCGCTTTCTGATGATACCGATGTCGCTCGCCGCACTTTTGCCAATCTGCGCAACATACGTGACGAACTCGCCGGCCGCTTCGGGGTACCGCTCAAGGAGCTATCGATGGGGATGAGTGGCGATCTTGCAGCGGCAATCAGTGAGGGAAGCACGGTCGTGCGCGTCGGCACAGCTCTGTACGGCCCTCGCGAATAAATGCCGGGATCGACCGAACATTTATTTCCCGATTGCGCCGCGCGAGGCACCCCCTTGGCTAAATTGATGGCAGTGCTGCCCTTCACATTCTCTCAACAAAAAGCCCTACCGCAGTTGCTGGATGATCCTTCCCCGGTTGTGCAACAGGCCTTACTGGAATTATTTTTAGCCCACGGCGATGAAAGTGTTGAGCTATTGCGCGCCGTCGCCAGCCAGCCCAACCAAACGCTGGCCGCCCATGCGGCCCGCTACCTTGGCCGGCTGAATTCTTCTGATCCGGTGGGTGATTTTCGCCGTTTTATTCGCTCGCTTAATTACGAACTAGAAACGGGCGCTCTCCTCTTAAGTCGCACGGTTAATGCAGACTTGGATGTCGGTTCGTGTTGCACGCAATTAGATGCCCTTGCCGCGCGTTGCCGTGAACTCATCACTCCGGCCAGCACCCCACGCGAGCAATGCCGCATCCTCAATCACGTACTGCTCCAGGAATTTGGCTTACGCGGCAACACCGAGCATTATACCGATCCGCTCAACAGCTTTCTCGATCAAGTGCTCATTCGGCGTAAAGGCCTGCCGCTTTCGCTATCCATCGTTTATCTACTCATCGCCGAGCGAATCGGCCTGCCGCTCGAACCCGTTGCCTTGCCCGGTCATTTTATTGTCGGCTGCTATGAAGAAACTCCGCCTTTCTTTCTCGACCCATTCCATGCCGGCGTTTTTTTGAGCGCTCCGGAAGTCCTTTTGCTGGCTCGCTTAAACGACCATGAGCCTACCTTGGCTGATCTAGCCCCGACCCCAGTGCGAGAAGTCCTTTGCCGATGCTGCCGCAACCTCGCTCATCACTACGCGGCCAGCGAGCAACTCGCCACCGCGCGACTCTTCGCTGATTTTGTCGCAGAATTTGAATCGACCCACGAACGCCAGGCTCAGCCATAAAATCGGGCTCGTTCTCGTCCGGTCAGTGAGCTTTGCTGAATCCGTCCATGAGCACTGCCCCTGAGCCTATTCATACCCTAGCCGATCTGGAACAATGGTCGTTCGCGGGTACAGCCCTTGCGGTCATCGGCCGGCCTATCGCGCACTCTCTCAGCCCAGCCATGCACAATGCGGCATTGGCTCAACTGACCAAAACGCAGCCCCGCTTTCACGATTGGCATTATTTTAAATTTGATATCGCGCCGGAAACCTTACCGCGCGCTCTCACCCTCTTTCATCAGAAAAAATTTTACGGCCTGAACCTAACCGTCCCCCATAAAGCCCTCGTCGTCAGTCAGCTCGAATCGAGTGATGATTTCGTCCGCGCGGCCGGAGCTGCTAATACGCTCACCGCCACCCCCACGGGCTGGCGGGGGGCCAACACGGATGGCTTTGGCTTAGCCGCCGCCTTACAGCAAGATTTGCAACTCACCCTGGCCGGCGCGCACATCATTTTACTTGGCGCAGGTGGCGCCGCCCGCGCCGCCGCGGCTGAAAGTTTACACCAACGCTGTGCCTCACTCTGGATCGGCAACCGCACCGCCAGCACTTTAGATAAACTGCTGACAGGATTAGTGCGGCCCGACCCGTCGATTCCGGTTCAAGGGTTTGATCTCGCCGCTCCGCCGACCTCCCTACCCGCGAACGCGATTGTCATCAACGCCACTTCCTTGGGCTTAGCGCCGGGCGATACAGCCCCCATCAACTTGTGTAAAATTCCGCGACCCGCTGCCGTGTACGATATGATTTATCGCCCACCACAAACCGCCCTTTTACACCAAGCCGCTGAGCTAGGGCTAGCGCACACCAATGGACTCACGATGCTTGTCCATCAAGGAGCGCGCGCCCTTGAACTCTGGACGCAAAGCCCCGTACCAACGTCCACCATGCAAGTCGCGCTGAACGCCGCCCAATAATTATGTCATCCTTGATTGAGATCGCCCACCTCTTTCCATGGTTTTTCCCGCTCGCCGTCACACTGTTTGGCGCATGCATCGGTAGCTTTCTTAACGTCTGCATCTATCGCATCCCCAAGAATGAATCGATTGTCCGACCGGGATCTCACTGTGGCTGCGGACAATTGATTGCTTGGTATGATAATCTTCCCGTGTTCAGCTGGTTCTTGCTGCGAGGCCGCGCCCGCTGCTGTCGCCGGCCTTTTAGCTTTCGCTACCCCGCCATCGAATTGCTCACCGCCGCACTGTTTCTCCTTTGCTGGATCCAATTCACTCCTGCCAAAGCCCTCGCGGGCATGATACTCTGTGCGATCGTGATCTGCGCGTGGTTTATCGATCTCGATCACTTAATTATTCCCGATGTCTTCACCATTGGCGGAGCAGCCACTGGACTCATTTTATCGCTCGCGGTTCCCAGCTTACATGGCCACAGCCACCCCTTATTTGCCATCGCTAGTTTACAAGCAGTCCGCTCCGCGACGATGGGTTTATTAATCGGCTCTGCCCTGGTCTTGTGGGTCGCTCTTTTTGCCGAAGCTATTTTACGCAAAGAAGCGATGGGCTTTGGTGATGTAAAATATTTAGGCGCCCTCGGTGCTTTTATCGGCTGGCAAGGCGCAGTGTTCAGTTTGTTTGGCGGTGCTCTCCTCGGCTGTGTTTGGCTCGTCGGAACTTATCTATGGAAAAAAATATCTGGCAGTGCACCCGCACTTGGCTTGCCCGCCACCTCCGCCACTGGGCAACCAGCTGAAATCACGCTAGGTGTCCACGTGCCGTTTGGCCCGATGCTCGGGGTAGCGGCGCTGATTTATTTTTTTAGCGCCCATCACTGGGTAAACGCCTACTTCGATCATCTCGCTTTTTTATTCTAAGGCGGACTGGAGGCCGCTGGCGGCTGAAATTCTGGCGCTACGTTGCCTGCTTGCCCCTGCGCCATAAGATTAAGCAGATAAGTCAACGCTTGCTCCTGGGACCACCCGCGCTCGCGCATCAATTGCTCAGCCCGCTTTAACAATTGGCGCGCCATCGTCGCCGCAGCAGCCGGCGGCGCACCCCAGCGGAGACAAATTTTTTCTAAAGCAACGAGCTCACTCATGGGCACCAAGCCAAATCGTTTCCGGCCCCGTGGGCGTCAGCCCAAAGCCCACCTGCGGATTCAAATTGATTAAAGATAGCATGGCCAAGGCAACAAAGCCTTCTTGATTATGGGCGACTGAGCGCAGCTCCCCTGTTTTTTGTCCGCCCTGATAAAGAACCGCTAAGCGCTCAGGCGGCGAACCCCGACCTCGCACCACGTGCAAGCGACGCCGCACTTGACCGAAGTTTTTTAACCGCGCCATGACCTCTTGACCCAAATAACAACCTTTGTTGTACGAAATCGCTCCCGCCTCTAAGCCACCTTCATTAGGCAAATCAGTTGGCCCTAAATCGTCGGGAATGGCCGGCACACCCGCTGCAATGCGCGCAAAATCCCAAGTCAACTCGCTCAGCTCAACCCAGTCGTGAGCCGACCATTGCTCTCGCCAACTCGCTAATAATTTTTGCGGACCGATCACCGTGTAGTTTTCAAATGGCAGCTGGGTTCCAGGAATGACGAATAAATCTCCCCTGCGAATAAATTGCCCAACGACTAATTCATTTTGGCCAAAATCCTTGAGCAAACTTCTGCACCCCTCTCCACCGATGATCAGGCTATCGAAAGCCAGAGTTTCGTCGCTCAAAACCACCTCATCAGCCACCAGATTCTCCTGTAATCGCTGCTGAATCACACTTGCCGGCGAATGGCTACTAACTGCTAAAAATTCATTCTCGGCTATTCTTAGGAGGACACTGTCGGCCACTATTTTCCCTTTTTGATTGAGCCATAACCCATAAGTCGCCCCGCCTACTGGTTTTCGCAAATCATTGGTGAATTGACCCTGTAAAAACGAAAAAGCGTCATCCCCGGTGATTTTAATCACCGCTTTTGCCTGCCTGTTGCAAAAAAATTTACTGCCGGAAATCATTTTTTACATCCACTAAACATCTGTATAGCAATAAATAGCACAGGATTTAAAAAACTTATAATCTTTTAGTTGACGGAATTATGAAACTAAACATTCGTAACGCAGTCAAGTAACACTTCTCCCCGCCTAGCGGGGAGTTTTGGGGTAACTAAGAAAGCAATGGCCGGTCGCTTAGGGGTAGGCGACCGGCCTTTTCTTGGCCAAAATCCTTAGCACACAGCGAGAACTTGATCAAGCGACCCTCTCCACCCCAAGCTCAGCGTTCATGCAGAAAACTTCTGACATCAATGTTGTCGAAACTCGCGCGCTGCCCTCGCCCGCTGCGCTCTTAGCCGAGTTACCAAAAACCGAAGTCCAGGCTGAATTTGTAGCGCGCACACGCCGCGAGATTCATCGCTTAATTTTCACCGATGATCAGCGCTTCCTGCTGATTATAGGACCATGCTCAATCCACGATCTCGAAGCTGGTCGGGCTTACGCTCGCCGATTAGCTGCCCTCAAAAATGAAGTCGCGGATCGCGTGCTCATTGTCATGCGAGTTTATTTTGAAAAACCCCGCACCACGGTGGGCTGGAAAGGACTCGTCATGGATCCCCATTTGGACGGCTCCCATGACATCGCCACAGGCCTGCGCCTTGCCCGTACTTTTTTACGCGACGTCCTCGATCTTGGCCTAGCGACTGCCACCGAACTGCTTGATCCGATCACACCACAATACATCGCCGACCTTATTTGTTGGTCGGCTATCGGCGCGCGCACGGCTGAATCACAAACCCACCGCCAAATGGCCTCCGGTCTCTCAATGCCACTTGGCTTTAAAAATGGCACCGATGGTTCAATCACGACTGCCATCAATGCCATTAAGGCCGCCGGTCAGCCGCACACTTTCCTAGGCATCAACCTCGATGGTTCAGCCTCAGCCATCGTCACGCGGGGTAACCCCGACTGTCATGTCGTCCTACGTGGTGGCGCCACTGGCCCTAATTACTCTCCCGCCCACATTACCCAAACCGAACAATTGCTGAGCAAGGCTAGCCTCCGCCAAGCCATCTTGGTTGACTGCTCTCACGATAATTCGGCCAAGCAACCTGAGCGTCAGCCCGAAGTCATGCGCGAACTCCTGACGCAACTGCAGGCGGGCAATACCTCGATCATCGGCGCCATGATCGAGAGTAACCTCGAAGCAGGCAGCCAGCCCTTTCCTCAACCTAAAGAACAGTTACGTTACGGCGTATCTATTACCGATGCGTGCATCGACTGGTCGACCACTGAAAAATTGGTCCGCGAAATCCACGCCGCACTTGCCCCTCGTTTTACCTAAATGTTGCAGCTCTAAAATTAGCCGCCCTATCGATGATAACTGCTTCTGCTTAATCTTTCGCCCGTGTCTATTTCGACCGTGCGCTCAAGCCTCCTATTCGTAAAATAATGACTTCTATGAAATCCCCTATTCGTGTCGCAGTCACTGGCGCCGCCGGCCAGATCGGTTATTCGCTCCTCTTTCGTATCGCCTCTGGGGCGATGTTCGGACCCGACCAACCCGTTATTCTTCAACTGATCGAGGCGCCCATTGAAAAGGCCCTCAAGGCGCTCGAGGGCGTTGCGATGGAACTCGATGACTGCGCTTTCCCGCTCCTAAAGGGCATCGTACAAACCTCTGATGCCAGCATCGGTTTTAAAGATGCTAACTGGTGCTTGCTCGTGGGCGCCAAACCCCGCGGCCCAGGGATGGAACGCGCCGACCTCCTCAAAGATAACGGAAAAATTTTTATTGGCCAGGGTCAGATTATTGACGCCGTTGCCGCCGCCGATGCGCGGATCGCTGTCGTAGGCAATCCAGCCAACACCAATTGCATGATCGCCGCGAGTCAGGCCAAACGGCTCCCCGCCGAGCGCTTCACCGCCATGGTCCGCCTCGATCAAAATCGCGCCCAAAGCCAACTTGCAAAAAAAGCCGGCGTCGATCTCACCGCAGTGAAGGATATTTTTATCTACGGCAATCATAGCCCCACCATGTTCCCAGCCTTTGCCCATGCCACGATTGGGGGCCAATCGGCCGCAAAAATTATCAATGATGACACGTGGCTGCAGGGCCCTTTCTGCGAGACGGTCGGCAAGCGCGGCGCCGCGATTATCGCCGCTCGCGGCGCTTCCTCCGCCGCTTCCGCCGCTAATGCCCTCGTCGATCATGTCCGGAGTCTCGTCACACCAGGGGCCATTCACTCCGTCGCCGTAAAATCGCAAGGCCTCTACGGCTTTGATACTAATGTGTGGGCCGGTATGCCCGTCCGCACGACCACCCCCGGCAGCTATGAAGTGATTACGGGCTACACCATGGATGCTTTTGCACAATCAAAGATCGCCGCTACTAATAAAGAGCTCGTGGAGGAACGGGCCTTTGTCGCCGACATGATTGCCTAAAACTGCCGGTTCATTTACACGGCAAACTGGCGGCGGCTAACCACCGCCGCTTTTTTTTATAACAAACCGGCCAACACGCGATTTTTAGTCAGCGCGAAAGCCGCCCGCACCGCGATAAACGCGGCCACCAATTCCGCCGGCGAACCGGACTGCGGGAAACTTAATTCCAAGGTAGCTCCATCGCAGATGACTTCGGCGGCGACTTGATCGACCGAGAGTACACAGTGCCGACAATCTGAGGGATAGTGAACCGTGAGCCCACCCTCACTCGCACAGGCCTCGACCGCATCGATCACGGCTTCAACGGAAACGTTCTTAGTTAAGGTAAACACAATCCCACCAAACATACCTGCGAACAATTCATTAAATTCCGCAAGTTCCACTAAGTCACCACTGGCCACACTGTGCAACGTACGGGTAACGCCATAGCTCGCTGGTGATTCCGCCTCGAGCGCATAGGTCAGCTCCCAGGTAAAGTCTTTAGCTGACAATACGGCGGTGGGGCTCGTGATCGCTAGCGTCAGATCGGCCCGTTTATAGTTGAGCGCGACCTTAGCGCGTTGAAAAAGCTGCTCCGCTTCAGTCGTTAATTCACTGACGCAAAGCTTTCCCAGAAATGCGCCAGTGGCTGCATTCACCGCATCGGGCACTGTGTGGTGTTTTTTTTTGAAACCTGCTAAATTTTTTACCAATCCTTGACCATGTCCAACGAAACTAACCCTGGCGACAAATTGAGATGAAGCATCGGCCGACTTTGCCATGCCAAGATGGAGGCAGGCTCTCCACTGCGATGCAAGAAACGGCGCAATATTTTAGCTAAAAAAAGCTGCCTATTGAGTTACCGTCACTAACACTTGGCACCCCTGATAGCATGACTGCCTCGCCCCCAATTCCCGTAGTTTGCGCCCTCCTCGAAAAAAATGGCCGCCTGCTCATCGCTCAACGACCAGCCCATAAACACCTGCCGCTGAAATGGGAGTTTCCCGGCGGGAAAGTCGAGCCTGGCGAAAATCCTTCTGACGCGATTATTCGCGAAATTTGTGAAGAGCTCGGCTGCCAAATCACCGGGCTTCACCCGCTGCCCATTTTTTTGCACGACTACCAGACGGTCGTCATCAAAATGATTCCTTTTATCTGTGAACTCACTCCGGACTCGCCGGCGCCGCAGCTCAACGAGCATCAAGCTCTTGCTTGGGTAACTCTTGCGGAGTTACGCAGTTATGATCTAGCCGCTGCCGATTGGCCAGCAGCCGCAAGTTACCTGCAGGTTATTCGCTCAAGGCTTTAGCCCTAAGCGCAAGCATCGGACTGCTTGCATTCGATCTGCATTGTGGCACGTTGCCGCTCCTCCCTCGACGAACCCTTAATGCTGGGTGAGTTGGTCGGAACGTGTTCTTTGACGGTGTGCTCCACAAAATGGTCTCCTGCACTTGTTACTTAGTTACCAGACCCTTGATCTTTCATGGGGGTGTTCCGGATTCGACCCTTGGTTAGAGCGCGCAGCTGCCTGTCGAGAGCGAAGGACTCTCGTTAATCCCCCTTCAAAACAAACAAACGGCACATTCGAAGAAATGCCTCTGGCTGCCTAAAAATTGCAGCCATGTTCTTACCCTGACACCTGCTAGGGGATAAGAGCATCGACAGCAGGAATAACGGTGACGGCCGTCATGACGTCGCCGTGGTATCTTCAAACCATGACTGGCCGAGGGAGGAGCGTGCGTCATCGCGCCCCTGAGGTGAGACCCAATCAGACGCTACACAGGTAGATGCGGCGCGTGAAGGCCAGGGACACAGGGGTTCAACTCCCCTCACCTCCACCATTTTATTAATTCAACATGACATTAACGATGGCGTTGCCGATGCCGACTAAAGCCGCGCCGGCAATGAGCCCAGCGCAGATCGGTTCGCAGCCTTCGACCCAGAAAGTGTGGCCCTTGGTGCCCGGAGTAGAATTTTTCCGGCCATACCACCAGAAAATCAGCGCCCCCACCCACATCGCAAAACTGGCATCGGGCGGCAACACGACGCCGAGACCGATCGAAACCGCTGACAGGGGAAAGCGACCTTTAGTTACCATCCGGGCGACCTCAATCAACAAGGCCGCCACCGCGGCGACCGCCATCGCGATAACGGCTGAAGACGGCAGGGTTTTTAGCCCATTCGCAATGAGGTCGGCTACGCCTTTCCATTGCAATGCGGCCGGCATCGCAAATTGATCTGAGACTAGCGTCGAAACTGAACGGGTTCCATCAGCTGCCTTCGGCAGAAACAATAGATAGAAAAGTGGCACCGCCGAGAGTGCGCCCGCAAAAATCCCAATCACATGACCAATTGCCTGCTGCCGCGGCTTGGCCCCGAGCATGTATCCCGGTTTGATATCAGAAAGTAAATTAGCCGCATTCGCCGCTATCTCTGACGTCATTCCCGCTGGAATCAAATTACTCGCCGGATTGGTCCGATCAATGGCGCCCATTGAAAATTGGGTGATTTTAGCCAGAGATCCTGTCGGGGTCCACGAAGTGAGCGCCATCGAATTCGTCGCAATGACCGCAAGAATAGCGATCAGCGGAAAGGAAATGAAGGCGAGAAACCAAGGCACTCCGAAAAACCAATGCGAAACGCCCGCGCCTAATACGCAGAAAATTGGCACCCCTACGGCCGATAGCCATAGAGGGAGTTCAATTTTTTTCAGCACATCAACACCCGGCGAGCCGGCCACGACGGCGGGCTTCGACTTAAAGAGGCCCCGGATCAATTCAGGTCTACCCAGTAAACTGACCAGGGAGCCAACGACCATCAAGGAAACGCCCCACCACAGGGCCCATTGATTAACAATTTCTCCCCGTGTTATCTGCACGAGCGCCCCACTCGGCGCCGTGTACGCTTTAATATCACCCCGTTGAATCATGATGGGGGCGAGAATGAAAAAATTAATAAAAGCTCCGAGCATGACGCTTGAGGCGATGCGTATCCCCATTAAGCCACCGACGCCCAACATGGCGGCATCAAGAGTCACGCGCAGCCCGAGCTGGCGAATATCTGTGCCCAGAATGCGCGGGATCATGGCGGGGTATTTTACGGCGAAGTTGTAGTAATATGTATCGAGGCGCTCATGCAAAGTCCAAGGCTCCCGCAGTCCGGCCCATCGATCTAAACGCAGAATTTTAAACTGCAGCACCTTCATCCAACCATCGCTGGTCAAGAATTGGTAGAATCCTGTGAAAAGAGCGGTCACGCCGAGCAATTTTGCCTTCAACATTCCTGTATCACCCTGTCCATGATAGAGCGCATCGAGCACCACGCCCGCCGCCCGTCCTTCCGGAAAGGGCAACTGTTCGTCATTAATAAAGCGGCGCTTCAGCGGGAAGGCCAACAACACGCCCAAAATTGATACCACCACCAACCAGGCCAGAATATGCCACGCGGGAATAATTCTTCCGGTCACCATCATGTATGCCGCCAAGGCGGAGATGAGTGGCGAAGTCATGTACCCTGCAGCGGTCGCAATCGACTGCGTGCAATTGTTTTCTAAAATCGTAAAATCTTTGGCGAAACCGCTCTGCGCTAAAATCCGGTAAAAAGCGAAAGCCAGTATCACGGATGTTAACCCCACACCGGTGGTGATGCCCGTCTTTCCGCCGATATACAGATTGGTCGCGGCCAAAATTCCTCCGAGAAGAAAGCCCGTGAGGGCGGACCGCAGCGTGAGTTGCGGCATATCGCCGCGATAAATATTTTTTAACCACCACTCATCTTTTTGCGCCCGCGACCACGTTTTAATTTGCTCATCATTCAGTTGCTGCAGGGCCATAAGAAGAATTTTAGGGGTTAATGCTCAAGAGCCGCAACTTCGTTCAATGAATAGCGACCGAGCCAGCCTGCAGACTTCCCACCAGTCAGGCAACTCGTCTTCTCACCGCGCCAAATTTGCAAATTGGGTCGCCAGCTGGCTAGCCCATCTAAACAGGGGTGGACGACTTTAGCGGCAAGGGTTAGTTACTCTTTTCGCACAATGGTCTCACCAAAAAATATAACGCCTGCACCTCTCGCGGCCACCCCACCATTATTTAACTGGCTTCAGACCCGTGCCGCTGGCGTCCTCCTGCATCCGACTTGTCTGCCCAGTGAGCAGGGTTGCGGCGTGTTAGACCACCACGCGATCCAGTTTCTCGATTTCCTACAAGGGGCTGGCATGAAGTACTGGCAGATTTGCCCACTCGGTCCCACGGGCTACGGCGACTCACCCTACCAATGCTTCTCGGCTTTCGCCGGTAATCCCTACCTCGTGGATCTAGCAGCCCTCATTCCGGCTGGCTTATTAACCGCGGCGGATCTCGCCCCCCTCGCAGCGCTGGCTACTGAATGCACGGACTACGGCGCGCTCTATCAGCTTAAGCCACGACTATTGCAGCAGGCGCACCGCCAATACCAAATTAAACAGCCGGCCCTCCCGTATGGCGATTTGCCCACATTTTGTAAAAAAAATGCGGCGTGGCTCGATGCTTATGCTTACTTCCACGCGCTGAAGGATCATCATGGCGGACTGCCTTGGTGGGAATGGCCGGCCGAAACTCGCGATTATCAGCGCGCCTTAAAATCTCCGCTGCGCCAAGCCCTCGCCGAGGCTCAAGCCGCCTGTCAGTTCACCCAATATCTTTTTTTTGGCCAATGGGCCCTGATTCGGGCGGCCGGTCGAGATCGCGATATCGAGATCATTGGTGATTTGCCGATTTTTGTAGCGGGTGATTCCGCGGATGCTTGGTCCCACCCAGAGCTTTTCGAACTTGATCCAAAAACATTTCTCCCGCTCGCCGTGGCGGGTGTGCCGCCAGATTATTTTGCCGCCGACGGACAATTTTGGGGCAACCCCCTTTATCGGTGGGCGGCACATCAGGCGGATGGCTATCGCTGGTGGCTTGCTCGGCTGCGCGCTGCTTTCGCTTGCTGTGATATTATTCGGATTGATCATTTTCGCGGCTTTGAAGCCTACTGGCGGATTCCGCTCCCCGCGCAAAATGCCCGTATCGGTGCTTGGGTCGCAGGACCGGGACTTGATCTTTTCCGTGCTTTCCAACGCGAATTACCCACGGCTCGCATTATCGCGGAAGATCTCGGCGCCCTTTCTCCGGCAGTAGTACAACTGCGTCAAGCAACCGGCTTGCCGGGAATGCTTGTCTTGCAATTCGCCTGGGGCAGCGACGCCCAAAACACTTACCTGCCACATAATGCTGAGCCCAATGCGGTGATTTACTCCGGCACGCATGATAATGACACGACCCGCGGCTGGTATGAATCAGCAAGTGAAGTAGAGCGCGATCACGTCCGCCGCTATCTCCGCATCGCGGGCACTGACATCTCCTGGGATTTTATCCGCACCTGCTATGCGAGTGTCGCGCGACTCGCGATTATTCCGCTCACAGACATTTTCGCTCTGGGAACAGGCGCTCGTTTTAATACTCCCGCTCGCGCCACCGGTAATTGGCAGTGGCGTTATCGCGCTGCTGCGCTGGAAAAATTAAATATTAACACGGCCCCTTATTTGCGCGAACTCGCCAAACTTTTTCTCCGCTGATATTTTATTGCACATAAATATTTAATTTTTTGGCGGATTTTCTGGGCAAAATAAATCTGCGCAGATTGAAAAATTATTAGTGCAACTCAGCGGAACATTACTGATACTGACTGCATGGCCAAAAAGAAACCTGCTAAGAAAGCTACGAAGAAGAAGAAGAAGTAACGCTTGCGTTGCTTTTTCCTCCCCTCAACGCCGGCCTAATAAGCCGGCGTTTTTTTATGCCCCGATCCCGGCGGCGCCCGCTTTATTTGACTGCCGCCCAGACGCGTTGCACGTCGTCGTGATCCTCGAGCGCTTGCAAAAATTCGCCCACCTGTGCCCGGGCAGCTTCATCCAGTTCTGGGAAAGTTTTGGCGGTGTACCCAATTTCGCTAGTGACCACTGACCAGCCATGCTCCTTCAACCATACGGAGACTGCATGCACCGCGGTCCGCTCGGTAATAAAACGTGCGCCATTGGTCCCCTCAGGAATGTCATCATTCTGGGCGTGCGCTAAAGGCTCAAAATCATTGGCCCCCGCTTCAATGGCCACGCCTTCGAGGTCGATACTGCGATCGGCATGGTGCGCTTCCACTAAGCCAACGTGATCAAAAAGAAATTTATTACTTCCGGCCGTCCCGAGCACGCCCTGCTTAAAGAGATACCGAATCTCAGGGGTAATGCGCTGATGATTATCCGTCATGCACTCGACAATCACCGCAACTTTGTGCGGCGCGTAGCCCTCGAAGACAACATGATCGAGATGCATTTTATCGCTGCCGGTGCCGGCGCCCTTAGCGATGCCCCGTTCAATCACATCACGCGTCACGCTCGCTTTTTTTGCTTTTTCAACGGCCGCATGCAGCCGTGCGTTACCTTCAGGATCACCGCCGCCTAATTTTGCGGCGACCGTGATTTCTTTGACTAATTTACCGACCGTTTGTCCTTTTCTTAAATTAACGATCGCGCGTTTTGCATGCAGCCATTGACGTCCCATAAGGCAGCCAGAGTTAGCGGATCCTTCGGTCGCGGGCAAGGTCGAAGAATTTTTGCGAGATTAACCTACGCGCCTTTAATCAAGCGGCTTTGCTTTTAGCCTTAAATTAACTAAAGTCTCTCACTGTGTTCGCTGATTTCTTCCATTTTAAATCTCGGCGGGGGCCGACCGATTATAACCAGACGTTCATCGCCTCGGCCGTAATTCGACCACCCGAGCCACGCAGTCGCCGCGTTGAAAAGGTGATTCTCGGGTGCTGGGGTCTCATCGCCGTAAAGCAGATCGCGGTTATCTGGGCTGTGTCGCATTATGCAGTACCCTTTCACCCACTCTGGATTAATGCCCCTACCTTTTTCCTCGGGCTTCTCGCTACGGTCGCTTATTATCGACCAGAGTAAGCAGAGTTTTTGATTGGGGATTTTTGTTTTTCGCTGCTGACTGTTGCGCTCGCCCCTCCGCTTCTTTGCGAGGAAAATAAATCATTCCCTTAACCTATCATTATTATGCCCGCTGTTCCTGGTCTTCGCAGTAATTACCAAAAAACGGGTCCACTCGTTTATTTCGGCCGCATGCTCGACAAAATCAGATTGCATGCCACTGGCCAATTGCCCGCCGATTACGTTAGCAATCTCAGCAAAGGATTCGATCTGCGCTGCTGTAATTTCCTGCGCGTGCCGTATCCTGCCCTGCAAACGCGCACCCTTGCCGGCGGTACGGATGAAGCTATTCTGGCTTGGGCCTTCACGATCGGCGGCGCTCGCACGGATGAAGAATGCCTCGCCTGGAATTCATTTCTGATGAAGCGCGGCTGGCGCGATGATGGGAGCGCAACCCTCAAAACGCGGATCAAAGAATTTGGTCTCGAGGGGAAACCAATTGAAACTTTTTTCGACCTCAACGAATTTGATGAAGGCCGTGATCCCGTTACCACCCAAGCTTGGTTAACTTAACTCTATGGCCCGCTTCCGTCCCCATCTGCGCACTTGGCTCAGTCTATTTGTCGGCACGCTGCTGCTGGCTTTAGCCGCGCTCGCGTGGGCCTGGGGACAGCTGCGAGGCAGTCTCGCGCAACTCGATGGCGTTCAGTCGGTGCCTGGACTCACGGCGTCGGTCTCGATCACGCGAGATGCGCTGGGCGCCCCGACAATTACCGGCGCCACGCGCCTTGATGTCGCCCGCGCCACCGGCTTTATTCACGCTCAGGATCGTTTTTTCCAAATGGATCTCCTGCGCCGCCGGAGCGCTGGGGAATTAGCTGAGCTTTTTGGCCGCGCGGCTCTTCCCTTAGATCAAGATGCTCGGCGCCATGGATTTCGTCGGACCGCCAAACAGGTATTAAGCCAGGCCACCCCCGCCGAGCGTGACCTACTGACTGCCTATACCGCCGGCGTAAATGCCGGCCTAGCAACGCTGGCTAAAACACCCTGGGAATATCTGGCCCTACGGCTTACCCCACAACCCTGGCGCGAAGAAGATTCTGTGCTTTGCATTTACGCCATGTGGTTCGATCTCCAAGACCACAAAGGATCTTTCGAGCTGAACCGCGAAGCGTTGCGCCGGACCTTCGGCCAAGGTGCCCTTGATTTTCTCGCCCCGCGCGGCAACTCATGGGATGCGGCCTTGGATGGGAGCGTATTCCCCGTAGCGCCGCTACCGAAATTTGGTTTTAAACCTAATGGGACGCCGCCGCGAAGCGCCCGTCTGGCGCCCGAACCTGAATCGCGTTTCGTTCTCGGTTCTAATGCCTTTGCCGTCAGTGGCGCCCACACCGCCACCGGCGCCGCCCTGCTCGCGAACGATATGCACCTCGGCCTCGCCGTGCCGCACATTTGGTATCGCGCGGTATTACAGTGGACGGATGCAACCGGTCCGCATCGCCTCGTCGGGGTCACTTTACCCGGGACCCCAATCATGACTATCGGCAGCAATGGCCATGTAGCTTGGGGCTTCACCGATGCCTACGCCGATACGACGGATGTTATCGTAACGGAAACTGAAGCCGTAGCGCAAACCTACTACCGCACCCCGCAGGGTTGGGCCGAAATCCAAGACCGGCCGGAGGAAATTAAAGTGAAGGGCGAAAAACCGGTACCGTTTATTGCCCGTTGGACCGAGTGGG
>CAIOCT010000075.1 GCA_903856725.1 uncultured Verrucomicrobiota bacterium | reverse complement strand
GTTAAATTGGTTGGGGCCGCACCAATACATTTTGGCCCGCGAAAAACGCGAAACGACGCGAAAGGGGGAGGAAAAGATGAAACTGGGGAAAGTGGAAAATCGGAAAACTGAGATCTAGATCGGCCCTAAGACCTCTCACCTCTAACCTCTGACCTCTGACCTCAAGCTGATAGCAGTCAACAACGGTGCCCCTCTCACCTCTAACCTCTAACCTTTCAGTACTAACCTCTCACCTCAAACCTCTGACTCCTTCGTCCGCTCTGTAATAGCGGGTTGGTTCGGATTCAGTCCCGGTGCTCACCCGCCAGTTTGGCGCCCTCGCCGTCGGGGAGTCCGTCGCGGAAGGTGCCGAACCACCGGTCGAAGGGAATGACGCTGTCGCCGTAGTTGCACTCAAAATAGCGGTGGTGGAGATAGTGAAAATACGAGCCCGTGGGCCATTTGCCGTTGGCGATCGGTCCCTCGAAGCCGTGGTGCGAGCCCGCCGGCCCGAGCGCCGCGTGCTGCATCGTGAAGATGAAGTGGAACGGGTGCGACGGCACCACCCAGTAGATCAAACCCACGCTAAGGTAGAGAATCGTCTCGACGGGGTGCATCGCCATGCCCGACCAGGGGATGGGGTTGACGTTCTTGTGGTGCAGGTAGTGGACGCGGTGGTAGATCGGCTTCCAGTGGATGAACCGGTGCACCCAGTAGAAATGAAAATCCCTCCAGAACGGGATGACGAACAGCCACGCCACGAACCACACGGGATGCCGCGCCCAGTCGAGGTAAGGGATGTGGTGGTTCGCATACAGCCAGAGCGTCAGCACCTCGTAGCCCGTCCACACGAGCAGCGCGACGCCGGAGGTCCAGAAGATATTGTCGTAAACCTGGTCGCCAAAGAGGAACTGCCGGCTGTTCTGTGCGGGCCAGCGGGCGTCGTATTTGCCCTTCGTGCCTTGGCGCCGGAGCGTGTAGAGATAGAGATGATAGGCGCCGTAATAAAGCCACATCAGGACGAGATTGCGCACGTAGACCTGGCCGATCCAGCCGGCTTCGAAGTGAACGCAGCGGGGAAGGGCGGGCTGCGTGAGGTACCAGGAACCGCCCGCGATTAAGAGCAGCACGAGGTTACGCGGCCACATGAAGCCCGGGTTCGAGACCAACCACTTCAGCATCGCGCCCAACTGGAGCGGCCACCTGAAGACCGGAGCATAGCGGATGGGGTAGGGCGGACGCCACTCACCGCGGGCGTTGCGCGTTTCGGGCGAAGACGATTCCACGGCGGGCAAGGGGTTTACCGACATGGGGCCGATGTTGGAAAAGCCGCGGGCTCAGACAAGGCCGCAAACGTTCCCAGACTTTGAACGTGGTAGGGAATTACGCGAAACGGCGCGAATCTATCAGGCGATTGATTACTGATAGGAAACGGGATTGGCATGGGAGAGAAATACATGTCACCGCGTCAATGGCCAGCTTGATAGCTCGGCGCTAGTTAAGATTTAAGTCTTAAGGGGTAAGGTTTAAGTTTGGATCGCATCGACCAAGACATTTTTAACCGCGAAGGACGCGAAGTGACGCGAAGGTGGGAGGAAAAGATGAAACTTTTGAAAGTAGAAAATTGGGAAACGAAGATCCGGATCGGCCAAGACATTTTTTACCACGGATGGGGACAGGATGGGATCGGGATGGATCTGAGCCATAGTTCTTTTGGATTTAATCCAGATCGGATCCGTGAAATCCGTGGTTAAATTGGTTCGGGATCGACCAAGGCATGGCGGAAAAGATGAAACGTTGGAAAGTAGAAATCGTGAAATTGAGATCCGGATCGACCCTCTGACCTTTCGCCTAAGCCGGCGCCTGGGCTCCGTCGGCAAAATTTGCCTAGACTTTTTCCCGGTGCTGCGGATACGGGGGTTTTTTTATTTTTTGTAACTATAAAAATTGTAACTCACTGCTATCGTTGGTTTAGCAAGTAGGTTAGATCCGTTGGCATCAGTGCTGCAATAGGGGCAGCACGCATGTCAGATATTGAACAGGACCAAAAGACCGAGCAGGCCACGGAGAAGCATCTCACGGAGGCTTTTGAGCGTGGGCAGTTTGCCAAGTCGCCGGAGCTGCAGGTCTTAATTTTGTTAGGGGCAGCAGTCGGCGTGCTGGCCTTCACGGCGCAATCCGCGTCTCGCGGCGTAGCTGAATACGCGATCAGCATGTTCACGCGGTTTGCAGTGACGCCAGTCGGGATCGATACAGTGCCGACGCAGTTGGGCGAAGTCATGCTCACGGTCGGTAAAGCTTTTCTACCCGTGCTCGCTGGCTGTGTGGGCGCCGCCGCGTTGGGGGGTGGGGTGCAGAGTGGTTTCCGCCTGTCGGGCGAAGCGCTCACGTTAAAATTTGATAGTCTTAATCCCGTCGAAGGATTTCTGCGCGTATTTTCTAAGGCAGCGCTGGTGCGCGGCCTGATTGATTTATTAAAATTAATCGCCATCGGCCTCGCGCTGTGGGCGGGCACGAAGCACTTGATGCTCGATCCGCTTTTCACCGCACCGATCGAGGTCAGTTATCTCGCGCAATTCATCCACCGCGCCACGCTCGATTTCTTTGGGCAGATGCTCTTGGCCCTCGGCGTCATCGCTGCGCTCAGTTTCGGTTACGAAAAGTATAAGATGTCGCAGGATTTAATGATGACGCGGCAGCAGGTGAAGGATGAGCGCCGCAATGCCGAAGCGGATGGTCAGATTAAAAGTGCGCAGCGCCGGCTCGGTCGTCGTCTCATGCAGCGCCAAATGCTGGCGGCAGTGGCCACGGCTGACGTCGTGCTCACGAATCCCACCCACTACGCCGTGGCGCTCCGTTACGAGCGGGGGAGGGACCACGCTCCCGTGGTACTGGCTAAGGGCGAGAATCGCTTTGCGCAGCGCATTAAGGCGCTGGCCGCCGAGCATGGCGTGCCGACGGTCGAAAATAAACCGGTCGCGCGCTTGCTCTATTCACTGGGTCAAGTCGGTGAGACGATTCCCGCTGAACTCTACCAGGCCGTCGCGGCAATTCTCGCCGTGGTTTACCGCACGCACCGTTACTATTTCCACCGGTTAAAATCGCGCCGCTTCGAGGTCGCTGCCTAAGCCATGCCGACGACTCCAAAAAATTCTGTTTATCTGCTGCTGAAGCGCGCCGACTTGCTGATGGCCGTCGGCTTGTTCGGTATCGTGCTGATGCTGGTCGTGCCGGTGCCGCCTTTCATCATCGATACACTCCTCGCGTTGAGTATCGGGTTCTCGCTGCTGGTGTTGCTCACCGTCCTTTACGTCAAGGATCCGCCGGAGTTCTCGGGTTTCCCCGTGCTCCTCCTGACGCTCACGCTATTTCGGCTCGCGCTGAATATCAGCTCCACGCGCCAGATTTTGAGCAATGGCTACGCCGGCCAGATTATCGAGTCCTTTGGGCACTTCGTGATTCAGGGCAACTACATCGTCGGGGCCGTGGTGTTTCTGATTCTGGTGATCATCAATTTTATCGTCATCACCAAGGGTGCAGGGCGCATCGCCGAGGTGAGTGCACGTTTCACGCTCGATGCCTTGCCGGGTAAACAAATGGCGATCGATGCCGAATTGAATGCGGGCATTATCGACGAGGTCACGGCCACCACGCGCCGGCTTAAGGTGCAGAAGGAAGCAGATTTTTATGGGGCGATGGATGGGGCTTCAAAGTTTGTGCGCGGCGATGCCATCGCGGGGATCATCATCACCCTCATCAACATTATCGGTGGCTTTGCGGTTGGCGTCTTGCAAATGGGGTTATCGCTGGCTGAAGCCCTTCAGAAATTTACCCTCCTTTCGATTGGCGACGGGCTCGTTTCACAAATTCCAGCGCTCATCATTTCCGTCGGCGCCGGTATCTTGGTTACCCGCGCCACCGACAATAGCAATTTGGGTGATCAAGTCGCTGGCCAACTCTTTCGCTACCCGCGCGCGCTCGGTTTGGCTGCCGGTGGTCTGACAATTTTCGGCCTGATGCCGGGCATGCCGTTGCTGCCTTTCCTCGGACTCGCGGGCCTGGCCGGCTTTGCGGCCAAGACGCTCAAGGATCAAGCAGACAGCCAACCCGTGAGCACCTCCACGCCTGCGCCGGTGAGCAAGGCGGCGGGGAAGGGTGCTGCCGGTAAAGCCGGGGATACTCCCGCCACGGCCACGACGGCGGGCGCCGCAGAGGATGTGCGCAAATTAATTGATGTTGATGTGTTCGCGATCGAGATCGGCTATGGTCTGCTCAATCTAGCGGATGCCAAAGTGGGTGGCGATCTGCTGGCGCGCATCACCGGCGTGCGCAAAACGCTGGCGCGCGAAAAAGGGATCATCGTCCCGCCCGTTTCGGTTCGCGATAATCTTGAACTAGAAGCCAACGAGTATCGTTTTCTCCTCCGGGGCAAAGCGCTCGTACGCGGCCAACTCCAGCCAGGTCGCTGGCTCGCCATGAACGTGTCGGGCAGCACCGTTAAGCTGCGGGGCACCGTCACGCGCGAACCTGTTTTCAATCTCGAGGCTACGTGGATCGAGGCCGCCGAGAAAAAATCTGCTGAACTCAATGGCTACACCGTCGTCGATCCGGCGTCCGTGCTCATTACGCATTTATCCGAAACGCTGAAGCGCAACGCTTATCATCTCGTTTCCCGCCAAGACGTCCAGTCGCTGGTCGATCACGTCAAAGCCCTGCACCCCGCCTTGGTCGCAGAGTTACTCCCTGACTTGGTCAACGTGGGCATCATTCAGCGCGTGCTGCAGAATTTACTGCGCGAGGGCGTCGCCATCGCTAATCTGCCGCTGATTCTCGAAGGCATCGCGGATTTTGCCTCTCTTTCAAAAAATCCTGATGATCTTTCGGAACTCGTGCGTCGCCGCCTCGGGCTCTACTTCGTGCCCGAATACGAGCACAAGGCCGGCCAAGTTAAAGCGCTGACTCTCGATCCGCGCCTGGAGCAATTGCTCACGACGAAAATCCACCGGACTGCAACCGATGTCGGTCTGAGTCTCGAGCCTTCGTTGGGCCGGCATTTAATGGATGAGTTTAGCCGCCGCACGACCGAGCTCGCGCAGAGTGGCTTACCGATGGTGCTCGTGGTTTCGGCCGATGTTCGCCTGCCCCTCAAACGCTTTTTCGAACCGTCTTTTCCTCGGTTAGTCGTCCTCTCCTTTCAAGAGCTTCCCGCCAGCACCGAAATCGAAAATGCCGGAATCGTCCCGATTCCACTTCACCTCGTCCGCACGGAGCCCGCGCCAGTTAAAGCCGCGGCTTAATTTTCATGAATCTCCTCGCCACAGACACTCCTCCCACGGCCGGCGCTTGCTACCGATTTGTCGTTGATTCCGCCGACCAAGCGGCGGTCTTGATCCGGGAGCGCCTCGGCGAGCACGCCCGCGTGCTTTCAGTGCGCTCCGTGTCAGCCACAGGTTGGCAACGCTTACTCGCTGCTCCGAAACTCGAGGTCATCGCGCAGATCGATGCCCCGGAAGTGACGGTCCCAGCCGCGCGGGTGGAGATCACCCCTTTTGCTGAGCCGAATCCAACCGAACTTCCCGCGCCTCGATTCGCCCCCACGCGAGCTGGCTCACTGCCGGAGTTGCTGCATCGCTCGGGTTATTCCGCGCAGGTGCTGAGTCGGCTCGAGGCCAGTCCCGCCTGGGCTGAGTTGGCAACGGGGCCCTTGCATCGCGGCTTTGTTGAAGTGGGGCGTCAACTCTGCGCGCAAGTTGAAGCGCGGCCTGCGCGGGCCCCGTTGAGTCGGGCGGCTTTTCTCGGCGCTCCGGGCGTCGGCCGGAGTACCGCCCTTTGCAAATGGCTCGCGGCTGAAGTTTTTCGCCGCGCTCGGCTTGGTCATGTCGTGACGGCCGAATTCGATCGGCCCAATACGCCTGGCCCATTGCCCGTTTTCTGTGAAGCGCTAGGCGTACCGCTCGCTCATTATCCGGCGAGCACGCAGCCCGCAATCCCGGGCGGCTTTGTTTATTTTGATCTGCCGGGCTTGTCTCTGCGCGCGCCGGAGGACAACGCGAGGCTCGCCGCATTTCTGGAAAAAGAAGCCATCACCGAGCGCGTCCTCGTGGTGAATGCGGCTTACGAAAATACCGCATTGCGGAGGGCGTTTGCCGTCGGGCGAGGGCTCGGCGCCACGCATGTCATCTTCACCCACCTCGATGAAACTCCGCACTGGAGTCGGTTGTGGGACTACCTGCTCGAGACCGATCTGGAGCCGCTTTTTTTGTCCACTGGACCGTCTTTGACCGGGGATTGCGAAGTCTCTGCCGCCCAAGCGCTCGCCCGGCGGACGCTGCCCATTACTGACTGAATTTTTAACCACTACCACTTATGCGTTTTATCTTTTTATGCGGCGGCGCGCTCGGTTTCGCTGCCGCCGCTCTCACGGGCTGGCTCGCTGATCGCTCGGCCGATCGCATTTTGCTCGATGCCGCCCTCGGCTGCCTCATCGGCGCGCTTCTCTTTCGCTGGCTATGGTCCGTCTTGGTGGACGGCGTCCGCGACACTCTTTTAGCCAGACAAAAGGCCGCCACCGCGGCCGCTGCGTCTGGCTCTCAACCCTAAACTCCCTCAGCGATGAACCTTACCGTTTCAGCTCCGGGCACGGATGCCGTCTCAGCCACCGCGTGGCGCACCTACCAAGGTGTTAACTCTGGCGACCTTGATCAAAAGGAATTGATCGAACGCTACCTCCCGCTAATCCGCAATGTCGTCGGTCGGATTAAGCTCAATCTGCCGTCCCATATCGACGCAGATGATTTGTACAGCGTCGGCGTCACCGGCCTCATTGCCGCTGTGCGCAAATATGATCCGGAGCAGGGGAGTACCTTTCCCGCTTACGCTTCCATGCGCATTCGCGGAGCCATTCTGGATGATTTGCGCCGTATGGACTGGTGCCCGCGTCGCGCGCGTGCCCGCTCCCGCAAAATGAAAGAGGCCATCAATGTGATCGAACAACGCGTTGGCCGCACCGCCGAACCCGAAGAAATTCGCGCGCACCTCAAGCTGAACGAAAAAGAATTCGCTAAATGGGTCGAGGATGCGAAGCCCGTTACTTTCATCGCCATCGATCAGCGGGCGGATTCTGCGGAATCCACCGGACCTTCTCTGCACGATCTTTTACAGGATCCCAACGACGTGACCGGCCGTGATCTCCTCGAGCGCGAGGAATTGGTTCAACTCTTGACCGAGCGCATGAAAGAATTGCCAGAAGTGCCGCGCAAAATTCTGGCCATGTACTATTTTGAAAATCTGCGACTGGCGGAAATCGCCGCGGTCTTTGAATTAACGGAGTCGCGCATTTCCCAAATTCACTCGCAAACCATCTTAGGCCTCCGGGCTTATTTGGCGCGCGCCCAAGACCGCTAAGGCTGCCTCATGCTGATTATTGTTGGTGCTGTCATTGTCTTCGCGGCAACCCTGGGCGGCTTCATGCTGGCCGGTGGTCATCCGGGGGTGCTCCTGCATCCCTCGGAATTCGTCGTTATCTTGGGTATCGCCCTAGGCGTGCTCGTGATTGCGACACCTGCGCATGTGATCAAGGAAATCATTCATAAGACCAAACTCGCGGTGACGGGTAAAAATGCCGGCCGGAAAGACTTCTTCGAGCTCCTTAAGCTGCTCTATGAAGTTTTTATGATCGGGCGCCGCAACGGCCTGATTGCGCTCGAGGAACATGTCATGAATCCCCAGACGAGCAGCGTATTTCAAAAATATCCCTCTCTGCTCGAGCATCCCGAGCGGTTGGAGTTTTTGTGCAACGGCCTCAAGCCCGTGATCGATGGGAAAATTAAACCGGATCAGCTGGAAGCACTCATGGGCGCTGAATTGCAGGCTAAAGAATTGGAATCTGATCATCCGGTGCACGCGCTGCAGATGATTGGCGATTCGCTGCCCGCGATTGGCATCGTCGCTGCCGTGCTCGGCATTATTAATACGATGTCGGCGATCGCCGAGGGCCCCGCCGTCGTCGGCGAGAAAGTTGCCGCCGCGCTCACGGGAACGCTCTTGGGCATCTTTGTCGCGTACGGCTTTGTCAACCCGCTCGCGGCGCGCATCAAATCGAACAATGCTTCTGATCAGCAGTGCTTTCGCTGCATTATGCAAGCCGTCGCCGGTTTTGCCAAAGGACTCGCCCCGCTCACGGCTGTGGAAATTGCCCGTCGCGCCCTCGATAGCTCCGTGCAACCAGGCGGCGAGGAACTTGAAGCGGAGTTGAAGAAACTCGGCACTAAATAAGGAACCACTGACTATGGCCGGACATGGCGGAGCTTGGAAAGTTGCCTTTGCGGATTTTATGACCGCGCTCATGGCCCTGTTTCTGGTGCTGTGGATCTCCGCGCAGGATCAGGAAATCCTCATCGCGACCTCGCGTTATTTTCAAAGTCCTTTCAAAGCGCCCTTGGATAATCACTCCGGCGTCATGCCTTTTAATAGTAACAAGCAGACGACTTCGACCGGCAATCAACAGGGTAATGAAAAAGAATTAGAAAAGAATAAACAGATTCAGCTGAGTTTCCTGAATTCTGTCGCTGCCGATTTTTACCGTTTGCTGCACTTGGATCAGTCTTTAGCGGATAAACCGATCGACGTGCAGGTGACTTCAGACGGTCTACGCGTGACGCTATTCGACCGAGCCAAGCGCCCGCTATTCACGCCAGGAACTACCGAATTTACTGACTGGGGCCGCTATGCCTTGCAGAGCTTGGCCTGGACCATCGACCGTCACCATTTTCGCGTTACCATCGATGGCCACACGAGTCTGGCCCCGAGCGTGACTAACGAAAATTATTCCGCATGGGAACTGTCCGCCGATCGCGCTAATGCCTCGCGCCGCAGTTTGGTCCATTATGCCGTCGATCCGCATTACATCGAGCGTGTCACCGGCTACGCCAACACGCGACCACTCCCCGGAGTTAAAGCCGATTCTGATTCCAATGACCGCGTCACGCTTAGTCTCACGCTCACGCCCAAGCCAAAAGACGCGAGCGCGGCGTTTTTGCCATCAGCGGCAAACCTCAACAGTCCCGCGTCTCCCGCCGAAGCGAATTCGGCCCGCGATCATTCCGCGATGGCACCGCACAAAATTTAATATTCCGCCAGTCGGGTGGCGGCACCCGACTGCATTCAATTTTTTATGAAATCTTTTCTCCAAGGTAAACGTCATCACGAGG
>CAIOCT010000074.1 GCA_903856725.1 uncultured Verrucomicrobiota bacterium | reverse complement strand
GCGCAATTTCTCTAACGCATCGGACGCGTTAGAAACCAGTTCGCGCACGAAGATTTCTTTCTCGGTGTAGAGCGAATGAATGACGATATCGAGCAGCTGCTTGATTTCGGCTTGGAACTCAAATTTTTGGGGAGTGGGCGTGGCCATAAATTAATGAAGAATGAGGCAGGGAAAAGAGTGCTTAACTTACAGGTCGGTTGGAGAAAATCAAGTGGCAGCCACGGCCAGCCGTCTGACGGCCTAGCCGGCGAGGGTGGGGCTGATCGCGCGACGCGGTTACTCGTCGGCGTCAGGTTGTTGACCAAAGAGCACTCGACCGACGCAATAGACAAAGAGGACGGTGACAAAACCGACCGAGAGAATCATCGAAATCCAGCCGCCAGTACTCATAATTTGGTTTCTCCGGAGGCCCGTGCCCAATTTTTCCCGGCTATTTTAATCAGATAGCCGACCAAGACAATTACCCCTAGGCAAAACAGGAAGGTACCGCGCGCAACTCCGCTGGGGTTGGGCCCGACGAGATCGGTGACATAGCTGGTCGGTTTGAATTGGGCGGCCGCGCCCAAGGCAAAATTCCAGCCAAAGACGTTCGCTGCGATAAACATGACGAACACGATCAAGAGGAAGGCGGGCGAGATATATTTGAGAATGAATTTATAGAATAGGGGGATGCGCATCGCCGCGCCTTCGTGGGTTTCAGCCCAGGCGGCCTCGATGCCGATGTACCAGGAATAAACCATAACCAAGATCATGCCTTGAATAAAGATACCCACGGTCCCGATCCAAAAATCCATCGTATCAAGGGCCTTGAGGTCCTTGCTAAACCACCAAACAAGCAGTGTCCCGAGGCCCGTGAGGCCGGCCAGCAGCCCCATGGCTGATTTTCGCTTCAAGCCCAGGCCTTCCTCGAAAAAGGCGATGCCGGGCTGCAACATCGAGAGCGAGCTGGTGATGGCGGCGATAAAAAGCAGGAGATAGAAAATCGTCGCAAAGAAATCGCCCAACGGCATTTTAGAAAAAACGTGCGGCAGAACGTTAAAGCCGAGGCTGAAGGTGCCTTGGCCGGCGATGCCGGCGGCCCCGAGGAACACAAAGGCCGCGGGTACGGTGATCAGACCACCGAGGCCAACTTCGCAAAACTCATTGGCGGACGCCGCGGTCAGACCGGAGAGCACGACATCATCTTTTTTACGCAAGTAGCTCGAGTAGGTGATAACGGCCCCAAAGCCAACGGAGAGGGAGAAAAAGATTTGCCCGGCTGCGGCGAGCCAGAGCTGGGGGTTTTTTAACCCCGTGGCGATGTCTTGGGGGTTCCACATGTAGCCTAAGGCATTGATCACATTCTGATCAGGCTTGGTCGGATCCGGCGTGCCCAGCGTCAGCACGCGGCCCAGAATAACGAGCGCGATTACAATGAGAATTGGCATGCCCCATTTGCAGACGAATTCGATCCCCTTCGACAGGCCGCGGTAAATGAAGAAAAAATTCAGAGCATAAACCAAGATGACGAAAATACCGACATCGTGGAGTCCGAAGTGGAGACTGGCCCCATTGGCCCCGGCGCCGGTGAAGCTAGCGAAAAAAGCGCCATAGTTAACGCCCGGTTGGCTGAAAGTGCCGGCGGCCGCGTTGAGCGCATAGCCGAGGCACCACGCCTCAATATAGACGTAGTACATATAAACCACGACCGGAATAATGAAACCGAGGAGGCCCAGATATTTGCCGAGGCGATGGTGGACGATGACATGAAAAATCCCGGGGGAGGAGTGAAAGCCGGCTAAGCCGCCTTTGCGGCCGATCGTCCATTCGGCCCAGCCAATCGGTATGCCGAGCACGAGTAAGGAGATGAAATAAGCGATCATGAACGCGCCGCCACCATATTGGGCGGCGAGGCCTGGAAAGCGCAGGAAATTCCCTAGGCCAACGGCGCTACCCGCGACGGCTAGAATCACCCCGAGGCGTGAGCTAAAAGCTTCTTTGATGGCAGGCATGCGCGTTAGCAAAGCG
>CAIOCT010000073.1 GCA_903856725.1 uncultured Verrucomicrobiota bacterium | reverse complement strand
GCCGTGATGCGGAAGATGGCGTGTCCCGCCGTATGCCCAGGGGCGGCTTCTACGACAATGCGGCCACCAAAGAGCGCGGCCCCAGTCGTGAGCTTTTGCGTCTGGTTTTTAAGAATTTCAAATTTCTCGCGATTGCCGCTGATGAGTCCCGGCAATTCTGCCGGATTGCGGTGTGATTGAGAAAAATCCGGCGCGGGCGTGAACCAAAAATCGAGCTCCGTCTGTAAAACATAGACCGCCGCATTAGGGAAAGCCGGCTTACCGGCAGCCACCAAGCCACCGATATGATCGATATGAGCGTGGCTCAAAAAAGTGGCCGTTACTTGTTCGTGCGTGATGCCGATCTGGGCAAGGCCATCTTCTAGCCAGCCAAAGCGGGGCCGGCTAGCTGCCCCAAAACCAGGATCGATCACGACGACTTCGCGGCCCCAGCGCAGCACGAGGACGTTGATATAACAGGGAATGGAATCAGTCGGTTCAGATTCATGGGCAAGCGCCGCCTGCATCGCGGCGCGCTGATCTTCGGGATACATCATGACGGCAGGTGAACCGAAGCGCAGCGTGCCGTCGCTGATCGAGAAAGCCTCGATGTCACCAATCGTGAAGCGATAGACGATGGCATTCTTCAGCGGCTTGATTCCCGCCGGGGCGGGGTTGGGCGGCGTGGCGGCTGCAAGGTAGGGCCAAGCGAGCGCTGCTGGCAGAGCGGCTAAAAAAGTGCGGCGGGGAAAATTATTCATACAGGGTAAAACCGAACAAGAAAACCGAGGGGGTGGCGGAGATTAAAAAGAGTGGTGGTTGGTCAGGGCGGCCGAGCGGTGAGGGAGTCGGTCGTCAAAAACTTATATTTTCTTAAGACGAACCACGGGAGTTTTATCCCAGTCAATCGGACTCACCGCTGAATAACCTGGGGCAGAAATGATAAATAGCTGGGTGGCTTTACCGGATAGATGTTCGATAACAATTTCTTGTCGGCTGACCGTAATCTTTAGAGTAATATTTTTAAGCCGGATCGGTCCAATGCTCAGAGCGGGGAAAGCCGAGGGTAATTTTGGCGCCAAGTTAAATCCGTCGGCGGTGGGGCTCAGGCCTAGAAAGCCGCGCAGCAAAATTTGTGGCACGAGGAGCGACTCAAAGAATTCTTGATCCAGGCCGAGGCCACCGGCCGCGCCGGATCCCTGGAGAACGGTGCCTTGTTTTTTGTAATAAGCTTGGTAGCCGCCAGCGGCTTCTACTTCAGCGAACCACTCTGCGATGGCTTTAAGGCGCGCCCAAGCGTCATCAGGACCATTTACTTTTAAGCGTGCAGAAAGATCCATGTAGGACCAACCGAGTACGGCGCCGCCATCTTGGACTTGATTACCGAAGGAAATTTTTTCGGGATTAGACCAGCCCCAGAAATAATATTCGATATTGCGCTTGGTTGTACTGCGCGGGCCAAAACGGAAGTGATAGATATCCGCGCCTTGGGAGGTATCGGTTGGGATGAGGCGTTTCCCATCGAGCCATGCCATAATGGAGCGGGCGTGCTCATCAGTGGCGAAGCCATAGTGAATGGCGTCGGTATTCAAAAAAGTGAATCCATAGTCATGGCGTTGCCCGTTGCGATCAGGACCGGCGACAAAACGCCCCGTGACGTCGCTCCAAAAAAGTTGATTACCGTGAGCCTTTACTTGCGCGGCATGATTTTCTAGCGCCGCCGGATCAAAGGCATTTTTATCGAGCGGAATGTCCCAGGCTGGATGATTTTTAATTTCCCGTTCGAGGGAGGCTAGGCGCAAGAGAGTATCATAGTAGCGAATGGTCGCGTAGCTATCACGGTAGCCAAAAGGCAGGAGGTCCCAGTAATTATTACCGATGCCCGTACCATTGAGAATGGTTTTAGCGCCGACGGCATCGAGTTGTAGTCCGGAAGTGCCCTCGTGGCCGACCCAAGGCGTCAGAACGCAATTATTCTCCAGAGTTTTAAATTCAGTTTGGGCAAAGCGGAGGGCTTGGCGGAGCCGCGGCATACTGGTGCGCAGAAACGCCACATCGCCGGTCCACAGAAATGTATCAATCGCCCCGCGAATAAAATCGAAATTATTAATATTATGCCGGGTGTCGTAGTGCGAAAAGATTGCCTGCAGCGTGACGGCACCGGTGGGGCGCTGATTGCCAAAATTAATTCTCACAGCCGTGATCGCACCCTGCCACAAGGGGTGTTGGTACAGCGGAATCATGTGATAACTCATCGCTCCATCGTGGGCGGCGGCGGCGGGAATTGACATTCGTTGTTCAGGACGAAAGCCAGGCTGGCCGGCAATTTCCCATTCGAGAAATGCCCCGGCTCCATCGAAATCTTGCGAGGCCCAACGAATCTGAATGAAGGGCGAGCGGCGGGGATCAATAGGGCCTAAAGGTAGCGGCGGGGTGAGGGTGGCTTGAGGGGCGGTGAATTTAATTAACCAGCCATCTGGGGTGAGCGCTCCGCTTTGACCATTGGTTATAATCCAATCTTTAACCTCAGTGGTTAAGGGTGCGCCGCGGGGCAACACGGCCGAGACGGTTCCTTTTTGGGAAAAATGTGCGCCGATGACACCCTGCGATCTCACCCAATAGGGAAATGGCCAACCGAGCAGATGGCCAATGCCTTCATGTTGATGCGTGGCTACGTAACCTTCCGCATCAATTATTTTGTTAAGGAAAGAATTTTTTAGACGGTCAGAGATGGTGACCTGGTGGTCGCATACCAGCAGACCGGAGGTATCAGCCCAGAGGCAGGGCCCGGTCAGCCATTCGTCCCAGAGGGTGCACAGTCCTGCCGCGGGATCACGGTGCGGGTAATCAAGCCAGAGGGGAGGATAGTGGAGTCGGTGTAGGGCATTTAAAGCGGTCATCGCCTTTTCTTGTCCGGGAACGGCGAAGGCCGGAAAATTTTCGAGCGGCTGGCGATAAGGGCGAGATTTGAGAACGTCTTCGCTGTAGCCAAAAATAAATAGGGCGGTGAAGATAAAACTGAAACGGAGATTCGTTAGATAAAAATTCATAAATGCGGGGTAAATAAAATCAGGGTTTCAGGATCTACTCACGAGTCATGGGCTGCCGCAAGGCGATCTGTTTGGTTGTCAGCTACGTTAGTAAAAACAGCCGCTCACATTCGCTCTAATAAAGAGCGGCGGGAGTGAGCCAACCTCCAGGGTAAAATGATTGGCTTGATGATAGATTTGCGCTGACCTGGCGCGGAGGCTGGCGCATTTTTGTCGCTGAAATAAAAGATTTCTGAGCATCCGCCTCGGGGTGTTCATCCTTACATCTATTAATACCATGAAACAGCCTCTAGCTATTTTTCAGATTCTTAGTCTCGCCGCTTTGACCCTGAGCGGGTTCACGCTGAGTTCGGCCAAGGTTTTAGCGCACCAGGTGCCTCGCTTGCTCTTGTGGCCGGAGGGCAGCATCGCGGCCGGGGTTGAGACGGAACGGGATCCCGCTATTCCGACGATTGATGTGCATTTACCGGCTCCTGGCAAGGCAACGGGCACGGGAGTTGTGGTCTTGCCGGGTGGGGGCTACGGTGGGGTCTCGATGGAATTTGAAGGGGTCCATGCCGCAAAATTTCTGACCGATAATGGGATCGCTGCTTTCGTGGTGCGGTATCGGCATGCTCCTCGTTTTCATCATCCGGTGCCATTGCAGGACGCGCAGCGCGCGATGCAGCTCGTGCGGGCACGGGCGGCGGAGTTTCAGGTATCCCCGCAGCGGTTGGGCCTCATGGGATTTTCTGCTGGCGGGCATTTAGCCTCGACGGTGATCACGCATCTGGAGTTGGGTCAGGCGACGGCAGTCGATCCACTCGCGCAGGTGTCCGCGCGTCCCGATTTCGCAATTTTGATCTACCCCGTCATCACCTTTAGCGACTCCGCTTTTGTGCACCAAGGGTCGCGCACAAATTTGACGGCAGGTCAGACAGAACTGTGGCCGGAATTATCTAACGAACGACACGTGTCTGCAGCCACACCGCCAGTTTTCTTGGTGCACGGCGGAATGGACACCGACGTGCCGCCGGAAAATTCGATGTTATTTGCCGCGGCATGTCGGCGCGCTGGGGTAAGCGTGGAGCTGCATGTTCTATCGCAAGGCGAGCATGCTTTTCGCAATGAAGCCATTCGCCACGAAGCTTATGAGTACTTGCAGCATTGGTTAAAAAGGAATGGCTGGCTAAAGACAGACACTCGTTAAAGCGCGTGTGTTGCCTCAGGTTTTCCGCCGCGCTTTTTTCGCGGGGCTCAGCGACGCCAAGATTGATTAGCCTGTGGCTACGCGGCGATGTAAGGAATTGTCAAAGGGCCCCAAGGTAAGGCGGCGATACGGGCAGCGGGGCCGAGGCGTTGGAGCTCGGCGCGGACCTGCGCACTGATATCGGGACATGGTTCGAGCAAGGCAGCGCGGACCAAATCATCGGCCATGGCGCTGTGCAGGAGCACGCGGGCGCGGGTTTGAATAAGGGTTTGGATTTGTGCCTGCCATTGCTCGGGCCACGCAAAGCCTGGGGAGGCGATGCGAGCGAGTAATTCAGCCGGCGTTTTCGCGGTGCGCAGCAAGCGATCACAGGGGCTGCCGGCCGGTAAGCCTTCGCGACATTCGGCGGCGAGAATAATGGTGCCGCCTGGTTTAATAATGGTGGCGGCGGCGCTCATCCCTTTGACTCCTTGATAAAGATTCATGTCGAGCGGGTAGCCACTGTTCGTGGTGACCACGAGATCGAAAGGCGCCTCGACGCGCGTCATCGCGGATTCCCGAACAAAAGCACAGCCGCGGCGATGCGCTGCGGCCAGTTCGCCGGCAAACCAACCGGTGATAGCCTTGGCTTCGTTGAGACTAACATTAAGCAAAAAACTTTTTCCAACCCGCTGGGAAATTTCGAGCATTTCATCCCAGATCGGATTACCCGCATTGATTCCGAAGGTGGCTTGGGGGCTACTGATATTAGCGGAGCCATGATTACTCATGATTGTTTTAAGGCCGGCGACACCGGGCATGAGCGCTTTGGGGCCACCGCTGAAGCCTGCAAAAAAATGAGGTTCAATATAACCCGTTAAAATACGCACATCGGCTTCCGCCGCGTGGCGATTAATGAGAGCCGGTACGCCTGTGCGGGTGGTGCCGAAGGCGACAAGGTCCTCGTCGTGTTCACAGTAATGGTTGATAACGCGGTAGCGGGCAGTGATGGCTGGGCCCAGCATGGTCTCGAGTTCCGCCGGAGTATTTGGTCGATGGGTGCCGGTGGAATTAAGCAAAACGATTTGCTCCGGAGTGACCCCGTGTTGATGCAAATAGTCGAGGAGCCACGGCAGCACGCGCGCATTGGGCATCGCGCGAGTGATGTCGGGGAAAATAATACAAATTTTAGCCTGAGGGCGCAGCCAGTGACGCAGCGGCTCGCAGCCAATTGGCGATTCGAGCGCGGCTAAGAGCGCGGCCCGCTCATCGGGTAAGCCTGGCGAGGGTCGTGGCCGCAGGACTTCCGTCTGGTCCGGTAATTCGACCTCCAGGTGACCCTGTCCATAAGCGAGGGAAACTTTCATGCTCAGCAAAATTCAAGATGCCTAGGCATTAAATGAAGCCGAGGACCGAGCGACCAACTCGGTAAGGTCTGATTTGAGCGTAGGGGCAATTTCATGAGCGGTAAAATTAAAGGCCACGTGGGCTAGAAACTCAAGCGTTGCTCCTATTGCGGGAGTGGTCGGGTTGTGCCGTGCGCATAAGTTTCACTCGCCACGGGAGGAGGTAGTTATAGATTCCTCGTACATTTATATGTCTGCCTCCGCCGAATCTGTCCCGTCGCGCAAATGGTATCAGTTTTCTCTCACGCAGCAGATCATGATTGGTCTGGTCGTGGGGGTGTTGCTTGGCTGGTGGATGAGTCAGATGCCTGCGGATCGCCGCGTAAATTGGGAAACGTGGTCGGCGCTGATTCGCGATATTTTCCTGCATTTAATTAAAGCGATGATCGCCCCGCTGGTGTTCGCTAGCATCGTGCAAGGGATTGCTGGCACTGGGGACTTAAAAAAAGTTGGGCGGATGGGAGCGAAGGCGCTATTATATTTCGAAGTTGTCACGACCTTCGCATTAGCCGTCGGTTTATTGATGGTTAACTGGGTGAAACCCGGCGCGGGGGTTATTCTCAGTGGCAGCGTGGGCTCGTTGGGCGCCGCCGCGCAGGCCAAGCCGCTCACTTTAATTGAAACCATTCTCCACACTTTCCCGACCAGCTTGCTAGATGCGATGGCCCGGGGGGACGTGCTGCAGATCGTCTGCTTCTCGTTGCTGTTTGCGATGGCGGTGATTGCGGCGGGGGAAGCGGGCAAGCCGGTCTTGGTGTGGTGCGATAGTTTGACGCAAGTGATGTTTAAGTTTGCGGGCATCATCATGAAATTTGCGCCCTATGGAGTGGGCGCCGCCATGGCAGTGACGGTGGGCCATCAAGGGCTCGAGGTCTTACTTAGTTTGGGCAAGTTGGTGCTGACGCTTTATGCCTCATTGATTGTATTTGTGGTCTTGGTTTTTGGCGCGGTCATCTGGATCGCAAAAATTCCGTTGCGGCCTTTTATCCGCGCGGTGCGGGAGCCGTTTACCGTCGCCTTTGCTACGGCGAACAGTGAGTCAGCGTTGCCCAAGGCTTTTGAAAATATGGAAAAAGTTGGCGTGCCCCGAGGCATTGTCGGGTTTGTCTTGCCCGCGGGTTATACGTTTAATCTGGATGGCTCCACTTTGCACTTAGCGGTGGCCTCGGTCTTTGTGGCGCAGGCGGCGGAAGCGACCACGGGGATTCATTTTGGGCTTGGCCAACAAATTACCATGATGCTCACGCTCATGATTACCTCAAAAGGCGTGGCGGCGGTGCCGCGTGCGTCGCTCGTCGTCTTGATTGCAGCGTTACAGTCCTTTGGGCTGCCGCTCGAGGGCGCCGCGATGATTTTGGGCGTCGATGCCTTGATGGATATGGCCCGCACCTCGGTTAATGTGTTGGGTAACTGTCTCGCTAGTGCCGTCGTGGCGCGGTGGGAAGGGGAGTTCGATGATCAGAAGGCGGCCGGCTTCGGCCTTGGGGAAGAGGCAAAATCTTGATTAGTTAACTGCTTTGTCCGCGCGGGTTTACCGTTGGCCAGTGGCTTATCATTTGCCGGTTTGAGCTGAAGCGTTAGGGTGTCGTTTTCATGAATCAATTTTTTGGTATTACGCTGGAGGTGGTCATCATCATTGGGCTCGTGCTTGCCAATGGGTTTTTCGTGGCAGCTGAATTCGCGCTGGTGAAGGTGCGCGCGAGTCAGTTGCAACCGTTGGCCAAGACGGGGGGCTGGCGGGTGAAGATGGCTTTGTGGGCTTCAACGCATTTTGGGGCGATTTTATCGGCGACCCAGTTGGGTGTAACGTTGGCCAGTCTCGGCCTGGGCTGGGTGGGCGAGCCTTTTATCGCGCATCGGTTAGCTCCCGTGCTGAGTAAGTTAGGGGTGACTGATCCGGCCGCGATTTCTTCGATCTCTTTTGCCGCGGCGTTTACGGTCATCACTTTTTTTCATATTATTTTTGGCGAGCTAGGCCCCAAGGCCATTGCGATCCAGCGGCCCACGCAAGTGAGCCTATGGGTATCAGCGCCGCTCGTGATTTTTTATTACTGTTTTTATCCCTTAATCTGGATTCTCAACATTACGGCAAACCAGCTCTTGCGCTGGGTGGGATTGCAGCCAGCTCATGCCGGCGATCATTCATTAGGGGCGGAGGAACTAGAATATGTTTTTAGTCATGCGCGGCATGTCCATCCGGGTGATGCCCTCATCAACAAGCTCATGGTGCAATCACTGCGGGCCCGGCAAACTCGCGCCCAGCACATTATGCGACCGCGCGATCAAGTGATCGCCCTCTGGCTAGATAAGCCGCTCGAGGAAAATTTGCGCACGGCGCAAATTAGTGGGCATAGTCGTTTTCCCGTCTGTTCGGGTTCGCTCGATAAAGTGGAGGGACTGGTTTTAGTGCGTGAATGGCTCTGGCAGATTCAGGCGCTCGGGCCAGACACGCCTTTTGAGCCGCTCATCCGACCAGCCGTGGAATTTGAACTAACTACTCCGCTGCATAGCATGATCGAAAGTTTCCGCTCGGCACGTAGCCATCTGGCGGTGGTGCTCGACGAAAAAAAGGCTCTCGCGGGGATCGTGACTTTTGAAGATGTGCTCGAAGAAATTGTCGGCGATATCCGGGACGAATTCGATATCGAGCATGGTCCGGTGTATAAGCGGACGGAGAGTCTCATTGTGGTCAGCGGCACTTTTACTATGCGAGAATTGCAGGCCGAGACGGGCTGGCCACTCGAGTGGCAACCGCGGGAAACCGTCTCGCATTGGTGTCAGCGGGTATTTGGTCACGTCCCGAAGCGCGATGAGAGTCTCGTCACGGGGGAATATCGCCTAACTATTCTTGAAGCCAATGCGGAGCGCGCTCGGCGGGTGCGCATCGAGCGCAGTGCGGCGAGTGGCACCGCCGCACTCATGTAAATTACGGCGCGTGCCTACCTGATCCAGCGCAAATAATGCTCAGTGGTTTGGCGTGAGCAGCATTTCGCGGCTAACGGCCATGACGGAGGGAATGCCGCTGCGTGACCAGATGAGGAGTAGACCGCGCCCATCATCAACCATCACAAATTCACTTTCGCCGCAGACAAATGACTGGCCGGCAAAAAAGTAGGCTTGGCCCGGAGGAACGACGCGTGAAGTCGGGGAGCCTTGAAGCGGCACCATCTGATCGCGGATAAAATCTTCGGCAATTTTCGCAGTGAGCACCGCGCGTTTGAGCGGCTTGATGCCCTCGGAGATAGAAAGGCCCTGCGCATTAAACGTGGCGGTGTAAACCAGCGCACCATCGATCGACTCAATGAACCAGATCGCCATATTTTTGGGCGACTCGCGTTCCGGAGATGCGTTAAAATGCTTTTTAAGTTTGGCCAGGGGTTCACCGACGCGCGCGAAAGCAGGGGTATGCGCTGTACCCAAAACAAGAGTGGCGAGCAGAAAAACGCCGGGCGTGAAAAACAAGCGAGGAGACATCATCGATCAATAGCAGGGTGCGCCCGATCCGCTCAACCTCCATCTCGCGAAGTTGAGCTGACTCGCCAGCGGTAGTTCACTGGCTGCTGACTCGCGGTTTGATCAGCCCAGTAAATTGCGCAAAGCGGCCAGATATTTTTCCTGAGTGCGCGTAATTACTTCAGTGGGCAAACGCGGCGCAGGCGGCGTCTGATTCCACTTTAAGGCCACTAAATGATCCCGAACAAATTGTTTATCAAAACTTGGCGGTGAGATGCCAGGGGTGTAGCTGTCAGCTGGCCAGTAGCGCGATGAATCAGGGGTGAGGACTTCATCGATTAAAAATAAATTACCGGCGGCATCAGTGCCGAATTCAAATTTAGTGTCCGCTAGAATCATCCCGGCTTTTTTAGCGCGGTCATGTCCAAATTGATAAAGCGTCAGGCTCAGTGACTTTACTTTTTCATAGAGTGCCGCGCCAATCGTGGCGGCCCCTTGAGCATCGTCAATGGGTTCATCATGTTGGCCCTTGGGCGCCTTCGTCGTTGGGGTGAAGATAGGCGCGGCTAATTGATCAGCTTGGCGTAAGCCGGCGGGGAGACGCAGGCCGCAGACGGTGCCCGTTTTTTGGTAGCTGCTCCAGCCGCTGCCGATGAGATAGCCGCGGGCGACGCATTCAATAGTCAGGGGGGTGAGCTTGCGCACAATCATGCTACGCAATTGGAGATCTCGATCGGTGATCCCCCGGCGGGCGAATTCGCCGGCCTGATCGGGGAGGAGGTGATTGGCAATGAGGTGCTGCGTTTGCGCGAACCACCAGTTGCTCATCTGGGTCAGGATAATCCCTTTGCCGGGGATGCCGTCGGGCAAAATCACATCGAAAGCCGACAGGCGATCGCTCGCGACCAACAAGAGGGCATCACCGAGGTCGAAAATTTCGCGGACCTTTCCCGAGGCGAGCAGAGGAAAGGGCACTGAATCGAAACGGGTGACAGCAGCAGCGGGCAGGGCGGTAGAGATTTTGGCGGAATTCATAAAGGAAGGTCGCCACCAACGCATAATCCAAGGGGGGCTGGCAAGTCTGAGATAGCCGAAAAAGAAAAGCGCCGATTTATTATAATCGGTTGGCCCTTTTAGCCGCGAACCAAACGCCGGCGTTAGAATAGCCCCAACACTAGCGATGGAAATAATCCAAGTCCCAGGAGGAGGCCGGCCGCAATCAGCAAGGTGAGTGCCGTGGTGATCGGTACGTGGATCCTCGCGGAATTTTCCGCCGTGGGGGCGACCACCAAAGCCTGTTTTAAGACGAGGAGATAATAATAAAGGGCGACCGCGCTGAGGGCGATGGCGAGCAAGGTGAGCCAACCCGCGGGGCCCGCGACGCCGCCAATTTGTAAGGCGGCCGCAAACACGGCGAATTTACCAAAGAAACCAGCCAGCGGAGGGATGCCTGCGAGCGAAAGAATAAAGACCGTCAAGCAGCCAGCCAATAATGGTGAACGCTGATACAAACCGGCCACGTCGGATATTTTTTGGCAGCGGCCCTGTTGTTCGAGCACGGCGATGACGCCGAAGGCCCCGATGGTAGCGACCCCGTAGGTCGCTAGATAATAAAACAGGGGCCCCGCGCCCGCGCTGCCGGCCGCGATGACGCCGAGCAGCATCGCACCTGTATGCGCAATAGCCGAGTAGGCTAGCAGGCGCCGAAGATTGCTCTGAGCCAAGGCGGCTAGATTACCAAGCAGGAGGGAGGCTCCTGCGAGGAGGGCGACGAGAATTAACCAGCCGCCAGAGTTACCGGCGGTAGATACGTCACCAGCGAGGGTGCTCAGACCCGGCCACAAGAGGCGCAGGAAAAGGGTAAAGCCGGCGAGTTTGGAGGCCGAGGCGATTAGCGCGGTGGAGGGGGTGGGGGCGCCTTCGTAGGCATCGGGGGCCCAGAGATGAAAAGGCGCCGCCGCCGCTTTGAAGCCGAAAGCGACCAACACCATGACGAGGGCCAGCGCGAGCAGCGGAGTCATGTGCCCATGAGCTAAGCTCGAGGCGATCCGCGAGAACTCGAGCTCGCCCGTGACGCCATAAATGAGGCTAAAGCCAAAGAGCAGAAAGGCGGTCGCCATACCGCCAAACAGAAAATATTTTAAAGCCGCCTCAGCCGAGGCGCGGCGGTCTTTGTCAAAACCAGCTAGCACATAAAGAGAAAGACTCGCTAATTCGAGGGCGACGAAAGCCACCAAGAGAT
>CAIOCT010000072.1 GCA_903856725.1 uncultured Verrucomicrobiota bacterium | reverse complement strand
GCATCCTTTCGGCGGATCTCAGGATCCAGGACTGCTGCAATTGCGGGACGGAACTTTGCTTTGCACCAGTTACGGTTGGACGTTCGTGCGCCCGGATGGCGTGCCAAAATTAAAAGCGCCGGTTTTAGAAAACTATCCCGGTTCAATTTTTAATGGCGGCTATTATCTGCGTTCGACGGATGGGGGCAAACGATGGTCGGCCCCACTTTATCCCCCCCATATCGAGGCGGAAATTTTGCTGACCCCTTACGGTAAGCCCATACCGGCCTACAATCGCGGAGCGCTTACGGAAGGAAAAGATGGGAGGATTTTCTGGGTAGCAGCTGCCTGCGATTCTCTCCAGCCGTCGAAAATATCGACCCACTTACTTATTTCGTCGGATCATGGTTTGAGTTGGCAATACTCCTGCCCCGTGGCGGGTGATGCGAAGGTATCATTTAATGAAACCTCAGTTTATGAGACACCTCGTGGTGACATCATCGCTTTTCTTCGCTCAGAAAAATATGAGGATCAGGCGTGCATGGCTCGCTCAATCGATGGCGGTAAAAGCTTTCAACCTTGGCAAGGCATGGGCTTCCAAGGGCATCCGCTGCATGCGTTGCGTTTGCCGGATAATCGGGTGCTCCTCACCTATGGGTACCGGCACAAGCCCATCGGAATTCGCGCGCGCATTCTTAATGCGGAGTGCACCGACTTTGCGACGGCCCCCGAGATTGTATTGCGCGATGATGGTGGCACGACTGACCTTGGTTACCCATGGTCGGTGGTTTTGGATGCGCACCACGTCTTGGTGACTTACTATTTTAATGTGCCCGGTGGGCTGCAGCATGTGGCTGGGACCATTCTAGAAATACGCTAAACTGCTCTTGGGCTGGTTATGCTCTTACCGCGTCGCGATTTTATTCGATTGCTGTCCGTGGGGACAGCGGCGGTTTGGGCCCCGGCGCGCCTGCGCGCCGCGGCTGGGTCAACAATGTCTGAATTACTGGCGCAGTTGGCGACGGCGGAGCAGCGCGGGGTTTATTATCTGCAGGATTCATTAAAAATTACGTCTCAGGATCCTGCCGCATTAAAAGTTCATAGTTCACTCACTGATCCGGCGCGATACGGGCGTCGTCGTGAGGGTTGGACGGTCGATGCAGGCTTAGTGGGCAGCTCTACTTGGGCGACGTTGCGCGATCGACCCATGCTGGGGAATCGCTCGCAGTTGGCCCAATTTTCTTTTCGCAGTACCCAAGCGGGGGTGACCCCCGGAAATCATGGGTTGATTGAGATGCGCTTGTGTCGTGGAACTACGGCCGAAGATATTCCGGTGCGCGTGCGCATTGAGAATGGGGCTTTTTATATTCTATCACTGAACGTCGACAAATTATTGGCGGGTGATCGGGCTAAGCCGGTGGTGATGATGACGCCCGGCACCGTCTACACGCTGACCGTGCTGTTATTTCAAAAAGCGGTTTATGCGCGTTTGACGGGCGCGGATGTTCCGGCGGGAGTAATCGAATTGGTGGTCGCGGATCGTCGGCGATTCATACCGGGTTTCCCGGGATTTGGTTTGAGGACTAATCCCCAGGCCACCCGTGGCGGGTTGGAGATTTTTGATTGGCGGGTCACGCCCGTGGGGCCGGCGACGAATTGTCGACTCGGGGTAATTGGTGATTCGATTACGGCTGGCATCGACGGCGAGCCGGAGGCGGAAAGTTACGTACACCTGGCGACCCAATCTTTGGGACAAGAATTGGTGTTAAACACCGGCAGTGGCGGTTCGAGCACGACCCTCGATTTGGGTCGCTTCCCCTATGAGATCGCCCCGTTCCGTCCGGCGATCGTTTGGATCGAAGGCGGGACGAATGACATTGGTACCGGGGTTAAAGCGGCGACTGCTTTTCAAAACATGCAAAGGCAGGCCGCGCTGATCACCTGGGGTGGCCGGGCAGTTTTCTCGACGGTGCCGCCGCGGGTTTTACCGACGCCGGCGCATTACGCGGAATTGACGGAGCTCAATCGCCTAATTCGAACGAGCGGTCGCCCGATCGTCGATCGGTATGCGTTGGTGGTGGATCCGGCTGATCCGCGGCATATTCGAGCAGACTTTTGTCACACTGATGGTATTCATATTACGCGGTCTGGGCAGGCGCTGATTGCGCAGGAAGCGGCGCGGCTATTTAAATCACTTACTATTAATTTATGAACACTCCCCCTCGTTTCGCGCAACAAGTTGCTCTGATCACCGGAGGCACCTCGGGCATCGGCTTGGCGGTGGCTCGTCGTCTCAGCGCTGAAGGCGCGACGGTAGCCTTACTTGATTTCAATGATGCCGCCTTCGCGGGATTAGCCAAAGAGTTTGCCCCACCGCATATTTTCTTAAAGGTGGACGTCACCCAGGAAGCTGCCGTGAGCACGGCGGTAAATACTACTTTAGCTCAGTTGGGCCGCATTGATATTTTAGTTAATTGCGCGGGGATAACGGGGAAAACGAATCTGAAGTCACACGAAGTGGAATTGAGTGATTTTGATCAGGTTTTTAAAACAAATCTGTACGGCACATTTTTAACTTCAAAGCACGTGCTGCCTGTCATGACTAAGCAAGGTTATGGTCGGATTCTGCACATCGCCTCGATTGCCGGCAAAGAAGGGAACGCGGGGATGGTCGCCTACTCGAGTTCGAAGGCGGCGGTTATCGGTCTTACTAAGGTTCAAGGTAAAGAATATGCGGAGACGGGGGTAACGATTAATGCTCTCGCGCCGGCGGTCATTCAGACACCCCTCGTTGATGTTTTACCGGCGGCTACTGTTAAGTACATGACCGATAAAATCCCAATGAAGCGCTGTGGAACTTTAGAGGAAGTTGCCGCGATGGCGGCGTTTATTGTTTCACGCGAGGCGGCTTTTACCACGGGGTTCACCTTTGATCTCACCGGCGGTCGGGCCGTATATTGAGGATAGATTTTCAATTATTTAACCTACTTAAAAAATGATTATCACTGATGTTCGCACAACGCTGCTCACGGGGCCCTGTACTAACGATCCCTTCATTCGCGAGCTGCGCAAATTACGAAGCGCTGCTTTTATTGAAATTATTACCGATGGGCCACTGATCGGAATCGGCGAGACCTACGCGGGCTATTTTTGTCCCGAGACGGTTCCTGCAATCGTCGATTTTTTCCGGCCGATTCTGGTAGGGCAGACGGTCGATGACATTCCGGAGTTGTGGAAGCGCATGTATCAGTGCGGCAATTTTTGGTGTCGTGTTGGTTTGGGGACCATTGTGCTAAATGGTATTGAAGCGGCGCTATGGGATTTGAAAGGCAAGCAACTCGGCTTGCCCGTGCATGCCCTCTTGGGCGGGGCGCAACATGCCCGTTTGCCGGCTTATGCGACCGGTGGTCCGAGTAACTATCCGAAGGAAAAGTTGGCCAAGAAAATTGATCACTATTTTTCGCGAGGATTCCGCGGCATCAAGGTGGCCACCGGAAGTTATTCGCCAGATACAGGATGGTATTCACCGATGGAGCCAAAGGAGGCGGCCGAATTTGAGGCAGACAAAATAGCTTTCATGCGAACGCAGGTGGGTCCTGATGCCTGGCTCATGTTGGATGGTCATATGGGCAATAGTCCGGGAGCCACTTGGACGGTAGAGGTAGCCATCGCGGCGGCGAAAGCCGTCGAGCCCTATAATTTATTCTTCTTTGAAGAACCGCTCCACTATACGGATCCGTGGGGTTATGCTGAACTTTGCCGCGCTACGACCACGCCCATTGCGGGTGGTGAGTGTCTGACGGCGGCGTATGAGTGGCGGGTCTTTGCCGAACAGGATTCATTCGATATCGGGCAACCCGATGCGTCTTTTACGGGCGGCATGGGCGAATTCATGAAAGTCGCAAAAATGATGGCTGACCGCGGACGCAAGATCGCCACGCATGCATGGGGGGCAGGCGGCTCGTTAATGCAAAATGTACATGCTGGTTTTGCGGCACCCAATACCTGTATTCTTGAAATCGCGCCGGATTATGCCGGGTTGCATACCGATATCATCGATGGCGGGTTGATCATGAAAGATGGTTATGTGTTACCGCCTGATCGCCCCGGATTCGGGGTAGTGCTGACGGATGAAATTAAGCGCCGTTATCCCTTCCAGCCCGGCAGCGGTGAATTTAACAGCGTACCCGGAAAAGTTCTTTCTACTTAAGCTCATGAAAATTCTCATTGATGTGGCGGTAGAGCCGGCGGCATTGGCGGCATTACAGCAATCGGGTCATCATGATATTGAAGTGATCACGCCACCGGCCGAAATCGTTCGGCCCTTAGACGCGGCGCAGCTCAAAGGGGTGGAAGCACTTTTTTGCACTTTTCCGCCGACGAATGCGGCGGAATTGCGCGAGCTGAAATGGATCCAACTCGCCTCGACGGGTTATTCTCAATTGTTCGGTTTGGATTTGCCCGCGCGGGGTGTCCGCGCGACGAATGGACGCGGCTGTTTTGATGTACCGATTGCCGAGTGGAATATCGCGATGATGGTCAACTTAGCGCGCGATGTTCGGCAGATGATCCGCAATCAGGATGCGGCGATCTGGGACCGCGGGGCGATCTTTCAGCGCGAGATCCGCGGATTAACCGTTGGGTTGTGGGGCTATGGCGGGATTGGCCGAGAGACGGCGCGGTTGGCTCGTCAACTCGGCTTGCGGGTGCACGTGCTCACGCGCCAAGGCGTGGCGCCGTTGCAGCATGTCTACTGTGTCCCGGGGACGGGTGATGCGGAGGGCGTTTTACCAGATAGAGTCTTTCGTCAAGGCGAGGAACTCGAGTTTCTCCGTGGACTCGATTTTTTGGTGGTGGCGATGCCTCTGACCAAAGCCACAGAAGGGTTAATCGGGGAGCGTGAGCTGCAAGCCTTGCCGCGCCATGCGTTGGTGTTGAATCCCGCGCGCGGGCCGATCATCCAGCAAGCGGCTTTGCTGCGTGCCCTTCGCGAAAAATGGATCGCGGGCGCCGCCTTAGATACGCATTATCATTATCCGATGCCGCCCGATCATCCGCTTTGGAAATTTCCCAATGTGATTTTTACTCCGCATATCTCGGGATCGAGTTTGAGTCCAAGATTTGCGGTCCGGCTGTGGGATATTTTTTCGCTTAACGTGGAGCGGCTCAGGACAGGGCAGCCATTATTAAATGAGTTAACGGCGGCCCAGCTAGCAGGAGCATAAGGCAAAACCTCACCCGCGTGAAAACGGCATCCCTCAATAACCGCGCAACACGAAGCGCGGCTTGGGTGGTGGGGTGGTGTCTGTGGATTTGTATCACCGTCTGCGCCGACGGGGCGATCACGGTAATTCGCGGAGGGCAGATGTTCGATACCGCAACGGGGCGCATGGTGCCAGTCGGGGCGATCGTCATTGAGGGGGAAAAGATTACGGCGGTGGTCCCAGCCGGGGAGGAATTTGTTCCGCCAGCGGGCGCCCAAGTGCTAGCGGCAGAGGGAAAGTATCTTATTCCTGGTTTAATCGATGGCCATGTGCATCTCGTGCACGTTTTAAATAGCCTCCAGATTACGGCGGATGAACTGATGCCGCTTTTTTTGGCGAATGGGATTACCACGCTGCGTGATGTGGGGGATGAGATCGTGGCGCAGAAATTATTGGCAAAGTACGCCGAGGCTCATCCGTCCACGGCTCCGCGAGTCATCCTGGGTAGTTTATTGATCGATAGTAATCCACCGTATCATCAATTTATTAGTTGGCCGCTCACTGATCCGGCGAAGGTGCCTACTTTCGTCGCGGATATGAGTACGTGGGGCGTACAGACTTTTAAGATTTATGTCGGCACGGGACGGCCGGTAGCCCAAGCGGTGATCCGGGAGGCGCATCAGCGCGGCAAATGGGTAACGGCACATTTGGCTTGGAATTATCGAGCACAAGATGCCGTTGAAGATGGCATCGATAGTCTGGAGCACATTGATTCAATTTATTCGTTTATGTTGCCGCCGGAAACTCCCCGTTGGCCGCCACCCGCGGAGCGAGCTGGCATGAAGGCAAAAGAATTGGCTGATCTGCAGCGTCAGATTTTGGAGATCCGGGCGCGGGTGGATTTTGATCAGCCTGCCCCGTTGGCTTTAGTAGACGCTTTAGTCCGAAAGAAGGTGGCGGTTAACCCCACGCTTGTCGTTTATCGAAACTGGATGTTGTTGCGCGATTTGCCCGCCGTCCACGAGCACCCTGATTTGCAAAAAATTCCAGCTCGGCTGCGCGAGGGCTGGCGGCGAACCGCGGCGGCTAATCCGCTGGATCCGACGACGCAAGAATTGCGCCGGCAGCAATTCAAGCTGCTGGAGGCGCTCACCGCTCGGTTGTATCACGCGGAAGTCGAATTGTTAGTCGGCACGGATACGCCCGTGCAGTTTTGTCCGCCAGGCTTTGCGCTCCATCAGGAAATGGAGTTGCTGGTGGAATCTGGGTTGCCACCTGCGGCCGTCTTAATTGCGGCTACGCGCAATAATGCCCGGGCCATTAATCAAACGGCTGAGTTGGGGAGCATCGCAGTGGGGAAGCGCGCCGACCTCGTTTTGTTAGCAGCTGATCCACTCGCTGATATTCGCAATACGCGAAAAATCGATCGCGTGGTCCATGGCGGTCAGGTGTGTGATCCTGCCGTGTTGCTCTCGTTGGTCCCGACTCAGTAGGGCCGGCCCGAACATAATTTTATCCCGCTCAATCAATGACGACCATTCCCACTGCAGCTCAGTCGCGACCATTGCCGGGGGCGTGGCTAGTCGTGATTTTATTATGGTTTGTCGCGGGGGTTAATTGGAGCGCGCGGGGACTGATTGTCACGATGCATGATTCTGTGACGGCGGCGATACCGATGACCAACACCCAATTCGGTTTACTGACCTCGTGCTTTGCATGGACCTATGGGCTGCTGAGTCCTTTCGCGGGTTTTCTAGCCGATCGATTCAGTCGTAGTCGGGTAATCGTCGTGAGCTTGATTGCGTGGTCGGTGCTCACGTGGCTAACGGCGTACGCTCGTAATTTTAATGAATTACTCGCGCTGCGGATTCTTCTGGGCATTAGCGAATGTACCTATCTGCCAGCCTCGCTTGCGCTCATTACGGATTATCATCGTACGACCACGCGCTCGGTTGCGGTGGGCTTACATATGAGCGGGATTAGCGTGGGGGCCAGTTTGTCTGGTATTGGCGGTTGGTTAGCCGAGCGGCATACTTGGAATTATCCTTTTCAACTGGTTGGGCTGATTGGCGTCAGCTATGGCCTCGTGCTCATTTTCGTACTGCGGGATGCCCCCAAGGAGAGCGTCAGCTCAACGCCAGTAGCGGTGAGTGTGCCGGTGGCTAGTTTCCGCGAGGCGTTGGCTAGCCTCTTTGGCCGGCGGGCTTTTATCTTGCTGCTGAGTTACTACGGCTTGGCGGGTTTTGTGGGCTGGGCGATTCTCGGCTGGATGCCGACGTTTATTCACGAGCATTTTAATTTGGGGCAAGGGGCGGCCGGATTTTCTGCCTCGGGTTACGTTAACATAGCTAATCTATGTGGGGTCTTCGTCGGTGGTATTTTGGCTGATCGTTGGAGTCGCACTCATCCGAGAGCCTGTATTTTGGTTCCGGCGATTGCGCTGTGTTTTGCGGGGCCGGGGATTTTCTTAACGGCCAATACTGATCTGATCTATGCCGCCATGTTTGGGTTAGTTGCATTCGGTTTCGCGGGAGGATTCTCGGACGCCAATATGATGCCAATTCTCTGTGTGGTCGGCGATACCCGCTATCGGGCGACCGCTTACGGTATTCTAAATTTTGCCGGCTGCCTCTGCGGCGGACTGGCGATTTATGCGGCGGGGGCGCTCCGTGATCTGCACTTAAGTTCGGTGCAAATATTGAATGGTGGGGCTGCCGTTATGCTGCTTTGTCCGATCTTTCTCTTCCTGATTCGCCCGCCTGTCACGCCGGTGGCTAATCCGTAGGAAGGTCTTGGGCCGAGGAGCCTTAGTTTGATAATCCAGATCGGATTCGTGCCAGCTGCGGTCAATTAATTCGGATCGGTCTAAAATTTTTTAACCACGAAGGATGCGACACGACGCGAAGGGATCTTGCCTAAACTTTAAGCTCGTCCAGCGCATGCGGGAGCTCCCGCTTCCCACTTAAACCTTAAGCCTTAAAACTATCCTCATCCTCATACGTCCCACCGACTCGGATTAATCCCGGGCGCTGAGGTAGCCATATTGGCGGGGCGATTCGGGACGTTAAAATCGAAACTCTTGGTATTAAGACTTTTGAAAAGCGGCCGGACATGCGCCGGAAGTTGCGCGACTTTCTCTGCGGGCCATTCCGGGACATCGGCGATTGGGGAGGCCCAAGCTGGGCGGTAGGCAATGGCGAGAAGATGACGATCCTCCGTACTCGTGTTAGGGTAATTGGCATGCCAGACGCTCTGGTTGATAATCGCGGCGGTGCCGGCCTTACACGTTACCATGACCTCTTCGGGATGGGAGAGATAGCGTTTATAGGGATTATTATCTGAGTGAAATGAGTGGTGGGAGTGCGGAATGACTTTAAAGGGGGCTTTCTCGGGGGTGAGATCATCGAGATAATATAAAACACGGACGAGGCGTGGGGAGCTGGCCTGCATACCAAAAATGGCTGAGCCATAAGGCTGCGCGTCGGTGTGCAAGGCGATGCCAGGGTGTCCGGGGCGCGAGAGTGCATACACGCAGGACGTACAAATGAGCTCATCACCCAAAAGAGTGGTGAGAAATTCCAGCATAGCCGGCAGGGCAATCAAATCGAGGCAATGGGGTGAGTCGGTAAAGTGAACGTTGTGGGCTCCGCGTTGATTTTCGCTGTAGTCGGTGCCTTTGGTCGGCAGGCGATCAAGTTCGGCTTTAATTTTTGGAATTAAGTCAGCGGGAATCATGCCGGGTAGCATGACGAAGCCCTCGACTTCGAGGTGCCGAATTTTTTGCGGGACTGTTAGTGACAACCAGTCGGTGGTATCAATCTTAGGTTGGGGTGTAGAATTATTCGTCATGGGCAGATCTGGGGTAAAATAGCGCAGTTTAATTCATGGGCGGTGCGCCCTCATCAGTTTTTTTCCCCGTCGCTGGTTCCACGAGGTTAATTAAATTAGCAACACCGCGAAAGGGTCGGAGCATCCAGCCACCTTGTAAGAGGGGGCCGCTGGCGCCGGTTTTCTCCGGTAATTGACGCACTCGCCAATAGAGCACCACTGAGCTGAGGAGTAACACAACGAAGAAGGCTTGGAACACGGCTACGTTGATTGCGGTGCCCTCGGTAGAGCTTTTCATGAAAAGTCCCCATAGCACGGGAGAGCAGCCGCCGAGAAAAGTGATGACGGCGCCATGAATGGAAACGGGGAGCGCGCGATCTTGTTCCGGAATAATTTTAGAGAGGTAGGTGAGATTAGCGGAGGTCCAACAAGCAGAGGCAAAGCCCTGCAGGAAATACAGAAACGGGAGCATAATCAACCAGCGGCCGTCACTTTGCAGAAACAGCATCCAGCCAGCGGCAATCAGTCCGAAGAAAGCATAGGAGAGGCGAAAAAATGGAATGGCCCCATGTTGGTCCATGTGAGTGCGCATGAACCAATTCGCAGCGATCAGTCCGAAATAAGTCAGCATCGTCAGCAGCATGATGCTCGCCGCCATTAATCCTGCAGTTGCTTTAAGGTAATAGGCTGCAAAGGGGGCGAGCGGGGTGATGGTGACAAAGAGCGGTACGGATAACCAGAGATAGGTTCGAAACAGGCTTGGCTCGGTGATTAAGCGGGGTGTTTCAGTTATAATTTTTTCTAAGCTCAGCAATTTCGGTCGTTCAACATCAGGTAGAATATTCAACTGACGATTCGCCATCCACGCACCTAGGATAGCGATGCTGTATTGGACAAAAAATACTACATACGGCGGAAAAATAAAAAAGAGGGCGGAGTAAAGCACGAGTGAGCCAACGATGGCGACGCCGGACAGAATTTGATCAGTCGCCCAATAGCGTCCGCTAATGGGCGCGGGAATGAGTTGGTAGAGCCACGTGGTCAACGCCGCGCCACCCACGGCACGACTCAAACTGTATAAAAACATCGATGTCACCATGGCGTAGATCATCCACGGCAGCGGTTGGCGGGGAGCGAGTATGGCTAAGCCTATGGGCACAACTAAGCACCAGCCACGAGCGCTCCAGCCGGCCAGGGTGAGTCGCTTAAACCCTAGGTGGGGTAGAAAAGCCGTCGCGAGCACCTGCACGGGGGTTAGCAAAAAGGTCCATGCGAAGACTAGCCCAACTTGAAATGAATCCGCGCCCAGGTGCTGCATAAAAAGCACCGTGGGGGTACCGATCGCTACCTGCCAGTTGAGCGCGTTAAAAAATGAAAAATACAACCCATGCCGATGGGGGTAGAGTTCAGGGTCACGTTTTTGAGTGGGAAATAACATAGCGCAGGGCGGAATGGAACTGCCGGTCGGCTGAGAAAAAATTTAGGACAAAGTAATGATTAGCTCGCGGTGTAAACTAATTCGCCCGCCACCCACGTGTGGGTCGCTGTAAAATCAGCATTCCAGAGCACGACGTCAGCGTCGGCGCCTACTGCGATCACGCCTTTAGTCGCTAAGCCCATCAGGCGAGCTGGATTAGCCGTGCCCATGGCCCAAATTTGTTCAGAGGGGATTTTTAGCCAACGGTGGAGGTTCGCGATGCCCACATTCATGGTGAGGGCACTGCCGGCGAGACCGCCGTGATTTTTATTGGCGGGATCATGAATGCGCGCGGCGTTTCCGGCAGAAACTTTTACCGGAAAGCCGAAGGTCGTTGGATAAATGCCGTCAGGCAAGCCGGCGCCGATATTGGAGTCAGTGATCAAAATAACTCCGGCATGGCCTTTAGCGGCTAGAGCCGCGCGAACCGCAACCGGCGGAACATGCACGCCGTCGCAGATGAAATCCACGGCGCAACGCGGATCAGCGAGAATGGCTTCGACGGCGCCGCAGGGGCGCACGCCGGGTTCAGTGACCGCAGGAATAGGGAACACATTATAAAAATGGGTGGCGTGGCGGGCGCCGGCATCAATGGCGCGTTCGGTTTCTTCCGTCGAAGCATGCGTGTGGGTGATAAAGGGGACGATTGCCTCTTCGACTAAGCGTTCGATGACCGGAATAATGTTAGGCGTATCAGGGCTAATCGACATCGCGCGCGTCCGCCCGCCAGTCGCCGCGAGAACCTCATTAAGTAGGCCGACATCACCAGGGATGGTGTCAGCGCCGGCTCCAGGTAATTTTAAAAAGGGACCTTCCAAGTGCCAGCCTGGAACGGATACGCCGCGAACTTGATCGAGTGTTTGGGAGAGCGTCGCGAGTAACGGCAGCGACGGCCGATTCATGATGCGGTAAAGCGTAGGGAGGACCCCGGTTGTGCCGAAGCGCGCGGCAAAGGCTAGCCCAGCCAGCAGATCTTTAGGCGAGGCTTCGTAGAGATGATGGCCGATGCCGTGAGTGTGGAGATCAATTAAGCCCGGCGTGAGGCAGCGGCCACCTGCATCGATCCGGGTGGTTCCAGCGGGAATCGCGGCTGGGGCGGGATCGATAGCGGCGATGCGGCCGGCAGTAAGGAGCAGTTGGCCCAAGGCGATTTTTTTGCCTGGGTAGACAATCTGGGCGTTAGTGATGAGGGTCGAATTCATGGGAAAAGAGAAAAAGGTGAGGCGATTAAAGTAAGGCGATTAATTGATTCGGGTGAAGACCAGGATCGGTCTAACTCATATTATGACGAACAATCCCTAGCTCGAGACCGACGAGATCGAGGTCTTCGTTGGATTCATTGTAGAGCGTAATCTCGTTCCAGCCATCTTTTATCGCCGTGAGATCGCCAGCATAATTCCAAGCGGTATGTTCCTCGACATGTTTAGCGTAGGGGCCAGCCGCGAATAAGAGATTTTCTGATACTTGGCAGACGAAAACGGGCCAGGCTCCATTCAGGCTAACGCCACATTCCTGTTTCGTTGGGGTGTGTTTGGTGATGACCTGAATCACGAGTTTCAGTCCCGTCCCTGCGGGTTCGGTACACATGGGAAGACGCAGTGCGCGGCGATGCCGAGCAGGAATTTTTACGGGTAATTGCTCGGCGACATCCCAAATTTTAGTGGGCTGAACAGAGGCCGTGTTGAGGGCGTAATGCTTTTCCTGGCCGCGGAGAAATTCGAGATCAGCTAATTGGCGCAACGCGGCATAATCGGCGCGCTGGCCGGGCACGCGCACTTGATCCGTGACGAAGAAATTAAATTGCTCGAGGCCATCAGCTCCAAGGACGAGTTTCCCGGCCGCATTGGCGCGCATCAATTCGGGGCTGGAGGTGAGGTAGCGAGTCCCGCGAATACGCTTAGCGCCCGCGGAGGTTTGGCTGGACTTGAACGCGTTATCCCCCGCGAGTTGGATTTCCGGACCGGCGGGGCGTTCCTTCAGGGACGGGGCATGCGTTTCCAGCCAGTTCGGCGCATCTTCCATGCCGCCATAAATGGTTACATCCGGACCGAGCTCGCGGCGTAGTTCGTCGTGGGGCATTTCCCACGAAGTCTGCCAGAAATTACTGAACGTCACAAAGTCGATGATGCCACGCTGCACTAACGTTTTTACATCTAACCCAATCGTCCGCAAGTAGCCGAGATTGCTGGGAATCCGTAGTCCGAGAGGGAAGGAGGCGCGGCGGGCTTTGGTCAGCGCTTTGATTTCGGCGAACCAGTCAGTCATTTCATCAGTCTGGCGGGAAGTCGCAGGAGCCTCAAGGCACACGGGGTGGCGGAGCCAGTCGAGTTCCAAGCCCTCGTAGTCATAACTTGCGATGCCCTCACGAATCATCGCTAACATATAATCGCGCACGGGACGGCGACCATAATTCAAACCAATCCACCCCGCGTGGGTGGTGGCGGCCGCGCCGGGAATGCGACCGGATAAGCGATTTTTTGGATCACGAAATAATTGGCAACTGACGGGGCTATCGGGGGCATTGGAGAAATGCGTCGCATTCATACGGTAGCTCAGCCACGGGCTGATACCGCGTTTGCGGCAAGCGCGGGAGCATTCGGCTAACCAGTCGACGCCTGCTTCGGTTAAGTCCAAGTACAGATCAAAGAGACGCACGAGGTGGTCGACAAATTGTTCGGCCTGGGTGGGCGAAAGGCCGGCATTACCGGCAGCGATGGGTTGAGCAAAGGATCGATCGCCGCGTCGATAACCTCGGAGAACATATTCGAGCTGCTTACTCGGGTACCAGACGACCTGAGTGTTGGGATTAACCAGAAGAGTATCGACACCGCTGGTGGCGAGCAAATCGATGAAGCGATGCACCGCTCGGGCGCTGTAGGCACCCCCTTCGGGTTGCCATAACTCCGGGTTATAAAAGAGAAAATTGCAGTCGCCGTTGAAAAGATTTCGATGCGCGGATAAGGGCTTTTTTTGGGTCGTCTTCTGCGCGGTCTCGGCCGCTCCGGCGAAAGAGGGAAGTTGCGTCGCCAAGGTGAGGGCGGTGCTGGTCGCGACGCTTGATTTAATAAAATTACGCCGAGAAAGGGGGAGTGATTTCATGGGGTAGGGCGGGAGAAATGAGGAGAAGGTTTTTTAGGAGCGCTTAATGCCGACGACGGGAGGCATTCCGTTGTGGCACCGTAGAGGCGATGTACGCAGCGGTTTCGGCTGGGGCGGCCGCAAAGCGGGCGGGGGAAAAGGCGGTGAGGTCGATCGGCGCTGAACCAGTCGCGGCTAGTTCCGCCAGAAAGTAGCCGGCCGCGGGGCTGTAGGAGAAGCCCCCGGAATGAAAACAATTTCCGATCCAAAGACCTTCTACTCCGGTGACCGGTCCGATGATCGGCTCGCCATCCATCGAAAATGATAACAAGCCCACGTGAGTTGATTCCCACTGCAAGTCAGCGAGGGTGGGAAAAAAGTTTTTAAATCTTTCAACGGTGGGCGCGATCAGGTCGGGTTCAGCGGTGAGCGGATCTAGGCGAAAATCCAGCGAGGGTACTTTGAAATCATCGCGCTCCGGTGTTTCGATGCCCAATAAAACACGGTTACCCTTAGCCGGCCGAATATAGCCAAAGAAAGGATCGGCATTGATCGGTGGAAATTGCACCGGACTATCCAGCGGGGCGGACACGTAGCGTTGGTGGACAAACGTTTTGACCGGGAGGGATAGGCCAACGGCAGCCAGGAGGGGTAGGATCCAGGCGTAAGTGGCGACAATGACCACATCTGCGGCGATGAGCCCGGCAGCGGTTTTTACGCCACAGGCCCGGCCGTTTTTAATACAGATTTCGTTGACCTGCACATTCTCGCGAATTTCGACCCCTAGGGCGCGGGCCCTTTGGGTGAGGCCGGGTAAATAGTCAGCCGGTTCACTATAGCCGCCCGTGGGATCGAGGAGACCCAAGAAATCATCGGCAGGATTGAGCCCTGGCCAGCGGCGGCGAATTTCTGCGGGCCGGAGGATTTGGTAAGGAGCTTCCAGCCGATCGTAGAGCGGCAGGAGCGCGGCGCGGGCAGGCCAGAGCTCTGGGCTAAAAAGATTCAAGCAGCCCTGTTCGTTATGAAAAGTGTAGCCGGGTAATTCATTCGAGAATTCCCGGAAAATGCGCAGAGCATGGCGGCGAGCGCGGACCCCGGTTTCTGACCAGAGCAGACCAGTACTGATGCCGGCGGCGCGACTGCTAGAGCCGGCGCCAATTTCATTTTTTTCCAACACCACTACACGGCCATAGCCCCGCTTGGCTAAATGATAGGCCGTCGAGAGCCCTGTGACGCCCGCGCCAATGACGATCGCAGTTTTCATATTTAAAATAACTTTTATATGTTTAGTAAATTTAAACGCGAACGCGCGCCCAGTGGATACTCAAGCATTGCGGAGTGCCGGCGTAAAAAACACAGAGCACTTCATTTGCACTGTAGGAAGTGAGGGCGGGATGGCCGAAACTCCATTTGCCCATATCTTCCCAGTATTGATTGAAATCAATGGGCTCGCCGCCAGCGGTGACGGCGGCTTGTTCGTTGTGGGTATAAACAATCAGGCGCTGCTCGATGGGCCAAGTCTGACCCTCATCCGACGATTGCCAAAGCGTCATGGTGCAAGGATTGCCGCGATCAACCACGAAGGCGAGCCAACGACCATCAGCGAGACACAACGGCGCGGCAATTTGACCGGGGATAGTAGTAGCGCGGATCGGTTCCGCTTGCAGTCCCGTGGCGGTGATCCGAGCGCGGCCGACGTGAACCGAGAGATCGCATTTTTTTACCAGATCATGTGTCCAGAAGAGGCCGATGAATTCACCCTGATTTTGGGTAGGACAGAGGCGCTGGTCCCAGTAATAGATGTGATGTTGTGGGTCGCGCGCGACGAGGGCGGCCGGTTCAAAAGATCGACCCCCATTATGAGACAGGGTTAGCCACGCGGCGTGATGACCGGGCAGGGGGTCATCAAATTGCTTGAAGCTTTCAAAAGCGAAGGCGAGGTCACCATTAGGCCAGCTCACAATCGGGCCCGTGGCGCCGCAGCCGGCCAACCCCGGCGTGGGCAAAATGCGCCAGTTACTCCAGGTGGAGCCGTCATCGCAGGATTCCGCGACGAGTTGCCGAGAGGGTAAAATTCCTTGGGTGACCGGATCAAACAGCGGGCGGGCCGGTTCGCTACGATTGAACCACGTGGCGAAGAGCAGTAATTTTCCGGGAGCAGGCTCGTGGACGGCGGGCCCGCTCAGAGAGCCGGGGATGCCATTCAGCTGAGTTTCAAAATTAAAATTTATGAGCGTCCAATTTTTGCCTTGGTCGCTGGAGCGAGCTAATTGGATGGTTGAGTCAGGGGCGTGCTTGACCGTGCCGACCTGAAACGCGCTCAGCCAAAGGCCGGAAGAGGGCACTCGGTAGATGCTCGTGAAGAACGCGGCCCGGCGGCTAAGGGGTTGCTGGGTCGCGTCGTAAATGACGCCACGATCGAGGATAGTGGGTGCTTGGGTGGGCAACATGATCGAAGGAGCCGGTGGCTTATGATCTTAGGTGAAGAAAAGTACTGCGGGTCTAGTCGCTCATTATGCGCGCAATCATAGGGCAAAATCAGTTAGACCTGCGCTCGATTTTAACTACTCCGCTGGCGGGCTTGGTCGCGTCGGCAATTTAAATATCACCATGACAGTGGTGCAAAAAAGCAGTACGAGGGCTGTCCAAAAACTCACCCGCAGGCTCCACGTGTCGGAGATCCAGCCATAAAATATCGGCGCTAAGCCAACTAAGGAAGAAAGCAGGACTAAAAATGAAAGATTCCGGCGGACGCGGGTTTTGGGTGAACAGAGCATGGGGTAGTTCATATAATATACCCCAAAAAGTTCGCCGGCTCCGTTGATGCCAAAGGCCAGGAGGAACCAGTAGCCCGGGACAAAGAGCACCCAGAGGATACCAGCCATCTGCAGGCCGATGGTGACCAGCAGAGGGACTTTAGGATTAGTGCGCACCAGCAACCAACCCAGGAAAAATCCGCAGAGCATCTTAAAGGAAAAACGCAGGCCGAGCTGATAGCCGGCCAATTCCTCCGATAATCGTCCGACCGCCTCTTGCGTAAACAGGCTCATGTTAATTTGTACCATGTTGCCGCAGTACACGAGGAGGTAGGCGAGGCTGGCGATAAGCAGGACGCGATGACCGAGAAAAGCTTTAAACCCTCCCACCAATCCCGCTCTGAAGCTTTCCCGTTTAACCTCAATTTCCGGCAGAGGAATTTGATAGAGATTAACTAGAGATGCCGCGAGCGTCATGCCGATCGCACCTACGGTAAAAAGCAGCGCGTAATTATAAGGATAGACTACCCCGAGCCAAGCAGGCGCTACCCAATTAAACAGGGAGCCATTTAATAGGAGCTGGGCGCCGAGCGAGCCCAAGACCGCGAAGGCGGGACCCACGCCAAAGGCTAGGCTCAGAGCCTTCCCGCGATAGCGAGGGGAAAATCCACGGCTCAATACTTCCCAATTCATGACTGCGAGCACGCCATTGGCTGAGCCTACGAGTGTAGCGTGCAAAATAAGTGACCCAATAATGAAGGTACTCGATAAATTAAAAAAGAGCACGAGGGCCACTCCGGCGCTAGCTGCTGCCATCACGCTATAGGCGGAGGCTAGAATGCGTTTAAGCAAGCGAGCTTCCGGAAACAGCCAGGCCACGACCACCGAGACCCAAACCATCGCGAGCCACATCGTCGCGGGGAGATTAGCGAGGGTATCGGAAGTATGCAGGCGCTTGCAGAGACCGGCTTGGACAAACCCAATATAGAGGGCGGGCGCGGCTAAGTAAGTGAGCGACCAAGCGGTCGCAAAGATAAAGGCATTACGGTTTTGTAACCGGAGTTCTAGCGCACACGAATCGGCTGTCTCATCAGTCATTTTTTCGAGGTGTTAGTGCGCTAAGCTTTACGATTATCGACCGCTTTTAATAATCAATTTTCTCAGTGCGCTCCCTTCGGGGCCGGTGCGCTCGGCTTGGGTGGCGTGTGATTCGGCTAGATCGCTTTTGAGAATCCAGATATCACCTGTATCCGCCGTGTAAATCGCGCCGGTGGCGTCGACGGCAATGCCGTGGGGATAGCAAAACATGCCTGGCTCAGCCCACACATCCAGTGGCTTACCTTGGCGATCGAATCGAATCACGGCATTGTCCATGCCGGCTGATCCATAGATTAAGCCATCAGGTGCAGCGTACAGACCATCTACCGAGTGCAGCCCGGGCCACGTCGCGCGGAGCTTTCCTTGCTGGTCGAATACTTGCACGCGATCGTTCTCCCGATCCGTCATGTAGAGCAGACCATCTTGGCCCAGGGTGATCACGTGGGGAGTATGGAATTCCCCTGGAGCAGTGCCGCGAACTCCCCATTCAAGGAGGTATTTCCCGGCAGCGCTTAATTTAACGATACGGGAATTACCGTATCCATCGGTCACAAAAATCTCTCCCGTCGGCACAACACAGATATGCGTGGGCTGGCCGAAATGCTGCTGATCGCAGCCGGATTTACCATCAACGCCCAAGGTCATGAGCAATTTTCCCGTCGGATCGAATTTAAAAACAAGATGCCGTCCCACATCGGTTACCCAAACATTATCCCATGGATCGATGTGGAGACCGTGCAGCCAGTAGCGCGTGGCAATCGGCACGGGCACGGGGCCGCGCAAATCATAGGCGGTGGTTTTTTTTAAAACTTCAGCGCCGATTTCACGACACAAGGTTCCATCAGGATGCAGGCAGAGCAGCGGGTGTTCCCCGCGGTGCGCGACGTAGATTAAGCCGCGGGAATCGACGGCGACACCGACAACGCGATCGAAGGTGATGTCCGGCAGACGGGGCCAGTTAGCTACGGGCTCAAGCCGAGATTTACTCGCTGTGATGAAAGATTTTGCGCGAATGGGATTCATGATAAAATGAGTTAAGATTAGGCGAGACGAGTGAAGCCCCGCAGGCCGCGGGCGACGCCTGATTCTTCGGCCAAGCGGCCGGCGAGAACAATGGTCGCAATCTCGCTCATGGTTTCATCCGCAGCCGTGAGCAGCAGCTGAATCTTCGCTTCATCATGCGCGAGCATCACATAATAATACGATGAGACGAGGAAGCCGCGCTCGCGCATCTTGCGCACATACAGTGTCTGGGCCAGCGGCGCATCTGCGCCGAGGTCGAAGCTCATCGTCGGCGTGGCCGGCATGCCGCCCACAATTAATTTACAGGCAGGATGCCGCGCCGCCATGGTCTTGAGGCCGGTTTGTAGAATGCCTCCGCGTTGCCAAACCACTTCGGATACGCCAAGGCGTTTTACTTTTTTCAGCACCGCGAGTGCGGCCGCAGGACCCACGCCATCGGTCCAATAGCTTGATGAAATAAAACTACTGTCTGCCGCCTGCATGATCGCATCGCGGCCCACAACTGCGCCGAATGGAAAACCATTACTCATTGCCTTAGCATAGACTGCCAGATCGGGCTCAATGCCCAAGCGGCTCAAGGCCCCGGGGAACCCATAGCGAAGACCGCTCGTCACTTCATCGACCACAAAGATACCGCCGGCGGCGCGGCAACGGGCGGCGACCTTCGCGATAAAATCATCTTTGGGTAACTGGGAACGCATGGGTTCCATCACTACGGCAGCTAGATTATCCCCGAGCTTGGCAATCGCGGCCTCAAGTGAAGCTAGATCATTGTATCGGAAGGGGACTGAGGTCCCTTTCAATTCACGCGGTACGCCCTTGGGTTCTAAGCCGGGCAGTAAGTGACCGTTGAGTGCATCGGTCTCACCGAGATTGGCCGCGAGATACCAATCATGCCAGCCGTGGTAACCACAGAAGGCCACGCCACTCCTTCCGGTAGCGGCCCGAGCGATCCGCACGCTCATGGTCATCGCATCGCCGCCGCCACGAGCGTAGCGCACTTTCCCCGCCCACGGATGCAATGCCATTAAAGTTTCAGCGAGTTCGACTTCCTGTGGATTAACCAGCGTGCAGTAAGAGCCGAGCGTAAGTCGGCGGCTAACCGCTGCGGTCACATCTGGATCTGCGTAGCCCAGTAAAATGGCGCCGACGCCTCCGGCGAAATCGATGTAACGGCGATCTTGCAAATCCCACACATCACTGCCGGAGCAACGAGAGAAATAAGCGGGCCACGATTTGGCATCAAACATTTCGGCGCGTTTGGAAAGTAAGCCCGTGCCGCCGGAAATAACCGTGCGAGCGCGTTGCCAGAGCTCGAGGCCCGTATCTGCGGCAGGCACCGCTTCAGCGGGTAAGTGTGGCGCTAGCGTCCGTAAAGCATTACCCATGAAAATATCATTAATATCGCCCTGTGTCAGGCCAGTGTCTTCACAGGCTTCGCGCAAACTTTGGAGCGACTCGATCCCGACCAGCGTGAGATCGGTACTGCTCGGAGCTTTATAATCCGCGCGAATTAATTCGGGGTGTAACCAGAAAAAGAGGCCGCCGGTCGTGACGCAGCGTCCCCGTAATTCACTAACGGCAAAATCGGATCCCCAGAGGACACGACGGGGTCCTAGGATTTTGAGAGCCGCGCGAAAGGCCTCGGATTCACAGATGGCGGAGGTGTCGATGACCGCATTGTCGATATCCGCGATCGCGTGAAGACCTTTGCGGGCGTTGCGGTAGCTGAAGCTGCGCGCCACGTGGGCTAAAATTAACTTGGCTTGAGGATAAGCGCGACAGAGGCGGCGCAGGGAAGCTTGATTGCTGGCGTCTTCCATCGCGCCATCCCGCACGATGTGTAGCAGGAGTACGCCGCGGGTCTCATGCAGCAATTCCCACATCCACTCGGGCGCGAATTCCTCGACGGTCGCGTTCATGGTGTCCGGCCGTTGCGAGTAGCAGTGATAAACTTTAATCCCGCAAAATTGGCCGCTACGTAAAGCCGTCGCGACTGCCGCTTGATCGTCGCTGGGTGAAACCACCATCAAGGCGCGGCTAAGCGGGGTGCCTTGAGCGCGAACTTCCCCTGCTACCCAAGTGTTCATGGCGCCGCGATCTGCCGTCTTGTGCGGCATGCCAAAATAAAGCCCGTGGATTTTCTTGGCGGGCATATAACGCTGCAGTGCGGCGCGATGTTCCACGCACCCGAGAATTTTTTTATCGCTTAAGAAGGGCCAAGCATTCGGCGCAAAATGATCCGCGTGATACGGATGCGTGTGGATGTCGTAAATTTCCTGAGGTAGAAAATCAGCGACCGCGGCAGCGGCCAGTTGCTGGTCGCGGGAAGTGAGCGTTTCGAGATATTTCATTTGAGGGGAGGGGTGAGATTAATGCGTGGTTTGATATTCCAGAGAATCACTGCGCAAACGAGTAAGCCGCCGGCGCCAAAATTGAATACGGTGGTGATGCTGACGTGCGCATCGCGCAGGGCGCCGCCGACATAGATGGTGGCGCCACCGACCATCACGGCGAAGGCATTGAGCAGGCCAAAGCCGGTGGCGAGATAGCGCGGCTCAACCACCTGACACAAAACAGGCAGCATATTAGAGTCGGGGAACGTCCGGAAGAAACCATATACAAATAAACCGATGAGCACAAAAATCAGCACTGGCGCATTAGCGGCTAAAAGAACCGCAGGCACGGTCATGAGCACGCCGATGACCCCAACCCAAATTCGCCCACGGGGATGAAGCCGACTCCACCGATCAGCCCAAGCACCGCTGACCACCATGCCAATCAGGCTAGCTGAATAAACATAACCGAGAGCCGTTAGGCCGGCGCGGCCTTGGGTCATGTGGAATTGTTCTTTGAGATAGGTGGGCATCCACCCAATGAAAGCGTGGCTGGCGAGGCCCAGCGTGCCCCAGAAAAGAAGGGCCAGCACAAATCCGCGGGAGCTGAACAAGCTGGTGAGAGCCTCGCCTAAGCGCACCGGAGGCGGTGGCGTTGTGATCGTGCCGGGCTGAACCGGCGTGGCTGGTCGGTCGCGCAGAAATACAATCAACACGATGGCATAAATAATGCCGATCCCACCGAAGAATTTAAAAACAAAAGTCCAGTCCTGCTTATCAGCAATCCAGCCCCCCAGACCGCCTAAACCCGAACCGACCATCACGCCGCTGAGATGAATGCCATTGGCGAGCGAGCGGGTGTGGTGCCGATGATAATCCATGAGCAGCGCACCAGCGGCAGGAAAGTAGCAGGCTTCGCTGATCCCCATGAGCCCTCGATAAAACAGCAATTCATTAATGGAGGTTGCGTGGGCGGTTAGCCAAGTGACCGCTGACCACGCGAAGAGTGAGAAAATAATAATTCGGCTCCGATTAAATTGGTCAGCTAGAAAACCACCAATCGGACTCAGCAATCCATAACTCACCAAAAAAACTGTCGTCAGCAGACCAAATTGCGCGTCGGTCATCGGGATCGCCTCCTTGATGGAGCTGCGCATCGTAATCAAAATCAATCGATCGAGGTAATTCAAACACCCGACCATCCATAGTAGCCCCACCATTAACCACGCACGGGAAGGAAGAATCTCAGGGGTGGGGGGCATAAGGGTAATAAAAGCGAACGGGAAAAGAGGCGGGCGGAAAGATGGCGGTTGGCTGAGGGGTAGCCGGCGCGTGGACGAGAGCGAGTTACACGGGAGTAGCTTTTGGTTGGGAGAGAGCTTTGTTTTGCGTGCGAATTTCGTTAACGCGTTGGGTGAGGACGCCCTCGAGCATGCCGCTGGGCTCGCCAATGCAAATAAAGGGATAGCCGCGCGGGATCCACGTGGCGGGATCGCCCACCATCATCATTTTCTTGCCGGCCTGCTCGCCAGCGGTTTTGAGCCGATCAATCGCGGCGAGGAGGATGGGCGAGTCTGGCTCCCAGCACACACCGAGTGAGGCGGATAAGTCGTAGGGGCCCACGCCCATCGTCGTCACGATCTCATGGCGGGCAATGGCCTCGGCGTTGGCTAACCCCTCGCGGTCTTCGATCTGCGGAATGACAATCAGATCATCCTCCACTTCCTCTTTCCAGGTAGAGGCGTTAAAATCGCTGACCCAGCGATTGCCTGGACCACCGGGTCGGCGGCGACCACGGGGTGGAAGATAAATGGCATCGCGCACCTCATCCAGTGCCTGCGTGTTGCGCACCGTCGGCAAAAATAAACCACAGGGCCCGCGATCCATCGCGAGCCGCACTGCATTATAAGTTGGCTCGGGTGGACGTAGTAAAAGCGGAAAATCTAATAATCGCCCCAGTGCAAGCGCCTCCGAGACGCGATTATCGCCGGGGTGGTGGTGTTCGTTATCGATGATCGCGTAATCTAGCCCCGCTTTCATCAAAATCTCGATGAGATCGAGCCAGAGGTGGTGAATAATCAAAACCCCGAGGGTCGGCTGACCAGACGCAATTTTTTTACGGAGAATCTGGGCGCTCTTCATGCAAAAGTATTAAGTATACAGAAGTATCATTAAATAAAGTTAAAAACCCTTGCGATGATAACAGAGACCCAGTCAGGCCAAGCGTTTGGGCGAGCGGCGGTGCGGACTTAACGATTAGCAGTTGCTTGAGGCTTAATGAAAGCGAGTAAGACAATGCAGACGAGGATACTGACCGCCGCAAATTGGAAAACGCGACTGACATCAACGTGGGCATCGCGCAGCACCCCGCCGGCATAAATGGTGATCCCGCCGATAATGCAGGAGCATAAATTCAGCACGCCGTACCCGGTGGCGCGATAGCGAGGATCGGACACGGTGCAGAGAATCGGCATCATGTTGGAATCAGTATAAGCTTTATTCAAACCGTAGAGAACCAAGCCCACGATGGCGAGTGGGAGCCAATCGACACTCGAGGCTAGGAAGATGCTCGGCGCCGCAATCAGCAGGCCAATCATCGGCACGTACATGCGGCCTCGTTCGTTCGTCCGGCACCAGCGATCGGCCCAAGCTCCACCGACCAAAACGCCCAAAAGCGAGGCGATCTGGAGGTAGCCAGTGGCCGATAATCCGCCCGCACCTTGAGAGAGGTGAAAATGCTCCGTGAGGTAAGTAGGCATCCACCCGACGACCGCCCAGCCGGCCAATCCCAGTAATCCCCAATAACAGAGGGCGAGAATAAAAGAGGTGCGGCCAAACAAACTTTTGAGCGCTTCCGAGATTTTGACGTTGGGCATGGTCACCGCGGCGAGAGTGGAGCCATCCGGCGCTTTTTCTGCAGGGAGATCGCGCAACAGAACTGCTACCAAGACCGTATAAACGATTCCGGCGATGCCGAAAATAAGGAAGGCATGACTCCAGCCTTGGCGTTCTGCAATCCAGCCGCCCAGTCCGCCCATCGCGGAGCCCACCATAATACCACTCATGTGAATTCCTGTCGCGAGGGAGCGCGTTGGCCCGCGATGATAATCGGCGATTAACGCGAGGGCCGCGGGAATGTAGCAAGCTTCGCTGATCCCCATCAACGCGCGGGTGATCAATAATTCATTAAAGGTGGTCGCGTGTGCGGTTAGCCAAGTGATCACCGACCAGGCAAAAAGGCTCCCGATAATAACTCGCGAACGGTTGTAGCGGTCAGCGAGAAAGCCCGCGAAAGGACTGAGTAACCCATAAACCCAGAGGAAGACCGAGGTCAGTAAGCCAAATTGCGCATCCGTCATGGGGATGGCCTCGGTCAGCGATCCGCGCATGGTGGTGATCATGACGCGATCGAGGTAATTGAGGCAGCCGACCATCCAGAGGAGGCCAACGATGAGCCAGGCTCGGGAGGGTAATTTGGGGGCAATAGTCATGATAGAAATGAGACCGACCCTCGGCGGCAGCCATCCTGATAGTGACCCGCCCCACTGGGGGTATTCCTTGTGGAATGGGGCGGGCGTCTAGCGAATTAAATCTTAGTAGCCCTTATCCCAACGGGTCTCGATGTTGGCGGCCGCTGTTTCTGAAACCCACACATCGGTGCGGAGGGTTTGCAGAATCGACTCAGGGACGCGCGGGGTGACGGGTCCGTGCAAGACGAGCCGCGTGGTGAGGCGCTGCCATGAGGCGAAGGAACCATCAACGGTGATGGAGTGCATATCGATGCGGTGCTTAGAACCGATCACCTCAGCCGGCCCAATCGTGGCGGCTTTAGGTGGGACGGCGCAGAGATCACCGCTCATGCCGAAACAGCCATGGAGGGAATTCTGGGCGATGGTAAAAGGACTGAGCGTGCAGACGCGCGGGCCCATTTTTTTCCATTCCTCGAGCGAGCCCGCAAATTCTGGCGCGTCCGGTTCAATGAAAGCAAGATGGCCGGTCCAACCGGGACCGCTGTAGCAGATATCAGCGCCGCCAAGATCAGCGAGCATCTTGCCGTAGTCCTTTACGTTTTTATCGGTGAAGATGCGTACTTGTTTTTCCGCAGGGCGCAGCTTGGGGTCGAGATTGGCCAAAAAGAATTTTTTGAAGCAATGGCCAAAGCCAAATTCCCAAGATTCGGGAGCGATGCGGCCTTGTTCATCCGCATATTCGTCCATGTTGAATGTGTGCAGCTTGCGGCAATTGACGCGGCCGCGATTGAGCATGGCGGCGAGTTTCGCGTAACCCGGCCAGGGGTTGGGCATAATGGCGACGAATTGCTGATCCGCTTCCATGGCCGTTTTGATCCGGAAATACATATCCGAGATCCAGAGGAATTCCATTTCAGCATCAGGGAAGACCGTGATGCGGAAATCAGGATTCGCGTGCTTAGTGATATCTTCGCGTTTAATTTTCCGCGCGCGGGCAATGGCCCGGGTATCGCGAAAAGGAATGAAGCTCGCTGGAGCGAAGGTGAACTGGCTGGAATTTTTTTTCATGGAGAATTTTCTTAGGGGAGAGGCTCAGTTAAAGAGCGCTCAATTAATTGGGGCTGACGATCTTGAAAGCCTGATCGACGCTCAGACCTTGATGGACGATGCCCATCAGAGCCTGCGTGATCGCCGCGGGATTGGCATGTTGGATAATGTTGCGACCGTAGACAATCCCGGAAGCCCCTTGCGCCAGCAGATCGTGCGTGCGCTGCAGAATTTCGCGGTCACCGACTTTGCCCCCACCGCGAACGAGTACGGGCACGCTCCCGGCGGCCGCGATCACTTGGTGATAGAGTTGCACATTATCCGTGGGATCCGCCTTGATGATATCGGCCCCGAGTTCAGCGGCTTGGCGTACGAGAGGAATGATTTTCTTCTCATCGCCATCCACCATGTAACCGCCGGCCTTCTCATTGGCTTGGAAGACGAGCGGCTCCACCATCATCGGCATACCGTAACGTTCGCAGGCGGGTTTGAGGCGGAGAATATTTTCTACGCATTGTTCGCCCACCTCAGGTTCGCCGGGGATTTGGAAAAGATTAACGCACATACAGGCCGCATCAAGGCGCAGGGCCTGCTCAACGGGATCGGCAATCATCTGACTGTAAAGGCGGCGCGGTAATTTTTTGCCATAAACATTAGCCACATCCAGTCGGAGGACCAAGGAAGGCTTCAGTCGCCCCGGAAGGGATTGCAGATGGTGTGCTTGGCCAACCGTCAATTGGATCGCATCAGGATTAGCTTGGACCACGGTGCGCACCGCGGCACCGATATCTTCGATGCCGCTGAGGAAACCCAATTCATTAAAAAATCCATGATCGATCGCTACGTCGAAGCAGCGGCGTGACACGGGATGGAAGAGGCGGTTGAGACGGAAGGAATTCATGGTAAATAGAATGAATATTCGCGGGTTTTAGGTATAACCAAGTTCTTTCGCGGTTTCGCCGATCGCTTCGTCGATGAGATCCATGCCTTTGAGCAGGGTGGCTTCATCCATGACAATCGGTGGGCTCATGCGTAGAATATGGCCAGCGGGAATCCAGGCGAGACCCTTGCGGAAGGCTTTTTGGTAAACGAGCGTACCGGCTTGGTCGAAGGGCTCTTTAGTCGTCCGATCTTTGACGAGCTCGATGCCCATGAGGCAGCCTTTAGCGCGCACATCACCGATAATTTTATGCTGCTGCTTCATCCGTTCCATGCGCTTGAGGGCGACTTGGCCGAGATGGGTGGCATGCTCGAGCAATTTTTCCTCTTCGATGACTTTGGTCGAGATGAGCGCCGCGGCGCAAGCCATGGGGTTGCCGCCGTAGCTGCTTGAAGCAGAAATGCTCTCGAAGGATTCCTTGTATTGTTCGCGCACGGCGACGCAAGTTACCGGGAAGCCATTACCGAAGCCTTTGCCCAAGGTGACCACATCAGGCACGACGCCCCAGTGTTCCATGGCCAGCCACTTGCCCGTTCGGCCCCAGCTTGTGAGAACTTCATCTGCCATGAGGAGAATCTTGCGCGCATCGCAGAACTTACGAAGTTTCGGGAAGAAATCATCCGGCGGCATCACCGAGCCGCCCCAGCCTTGAATGGGCTCGAGGACAAACCCAGCGACCGCCCCGATCGTGGCCTTGTCCAGATACTGGCCGTAAAATTCGATGTATTTATCGGTGTCGATGGATCCGTCCGCCTTGGACCAGACATGGCGGTAAAGGTCTGGCCGGGGGACCATGTGGGCACCAGGGGCGCGGGTGGCACCGTAAACATGAGAGCGGATCTGGCCCAGCGAGACCGCCCCGTAGGTTTTGCCGTGGTAATCGTTAAAGCAACTAATCGTCTCGTGCTTGCCTGTGGCCGCGCGGAGCACGCGAATACCTGCTTCAACTGCGGTGGTGCCGGAGTCGTAGAGCTGAAAGCCTTTGAGGTCGCCGGGCAGAATCGAAGCCAACTTCTCCATCAGCTCGGTCTTAACCGGGGTGGTGAAGTCGTGGGCATTCATCAGCTGCGAGGCAGCTTTAGCGATGCCTTCGCTGATCTTGGGATGACAGTGACCGAGGGTCGTCACGTAGATGCCGGAGGAGAAATCGATGTATTCGTTGCCATCGACATCGCGCAGCACGCAGCCGGCGCCAGATTCAAAAGATACGGGAAATAATTTTACTTGGCCGCTCAGTCCCTTGAAGTGCTTGGTGCAGCGATCATGCCAGTGCTTGGAGAGCGGTCCTGGGGCGGGCACGGGCATATGCGGGACGCGCTTAAGATCAACGCGGCCCCAGTTGAGCGTGGAGAAAGATTCAGGCGTGGTGTTATTTTTCATGATGATAAATTAAGGTTTAACGGTAATTATTTTCGGCCCGAGCCGAGCAAAGCGTTTCAAAATTGCCGCAGGAGCGGCGGCGTTCGTGATAAAAAAATCGACATCGGCCAGCGTGCCGTTGCGGGCGAGGGCGGTTTGGCCAATCTTACTGTGGTCGGCGAGGACGCACGATTGGGTAGCGACGCGCCGCATGATTTTGTCGACCCGCGCTAAACGGAGATCGGAATTGTAGATCGCCCCATCCAAGCCGATGCCGTCCGCGCCCTGAAAAGCGAGATCCGCGGCAAAAAGCTCGAGACAGTGCTCGGTCGCCGGGCCAGTTAAATCAGGGCTGCCCCGACGGATAACGCCACCGAGGAGAATGACTTCCACCCCCGGCGCATGTTGTAATTCCGAGGCCACCGCGAGGCTGGGGGTGATGACAGTGATGTTGAGGGCATCCTTGAGTAGCACGGCCAATTCGTGGGTGGTTGTGCCAGTGTCTAGGATGATTCGTTGGCCTGATTGGACTAATTTACGCGCTTCCCGGGCGATGGCTTTTTTAGCGGCCCCATTGTTTTCGCGCCGTCCGCGATAATCAAATTCTAGCATCATCCGCTGCGTGAGCACGGCCCCGCCGTGGGTGCGCTGGATGTGGGCTTGATCTTCGAGCGCCGCAAGATCGCGGCGAATGGTCATAGCACTTACATCGAATTCACGGGCTAAACCAGAAACAGACACCCCGGGTCGCGCGGCGAAACGTTCGCGAATCTGAGTCTGGCGAGCAGCGGAGGGCAGATTTTTCAACAAGGCGATTCGCCAACGAATGTTCATAAAAGTCAAATAAATAGCTAAACGAACATATTATAACATTTACACCTTCGGGGTGTTTAGCAGGATTTAACCTCAATTTATGCCGACGCCCCCTTCTGCTGTGACCACAACTTTCTGGGCCGGTGCTGCCACCTCGGTGGTAACGCCCCCTTCGAGTGTCTTCTTATTTGGCTATCCGCATGTCCCCCGCGCGAGCACGGGCATTCACGATCAGCTGGAGACCTCCGCGCTGTTCCTGCGCCATCACGATGAGAAGGTTATTTTTATCTCCAACGATCTGATTTTTGTTGGCCGCGAGCTCACCCAGGAGGTGCGTCGTCGGATCAGCATTAATACAGGGGTCCCGATGAGTTCGATTGCGATCACCGCGACGCACACTCACTCGGGCCCGGTCATGCTCGACTACTTAAGCAATAGCGCCGACCCCGTGGTGCCGAAGGCTGACCTTAAGTATGTTAAATCAGTCGCGGATAGCATGGTGGAAGCGGCTTGTGCCGCGGTCCGCTTGGCTGTGCCCGCCGAAGCAGGTGTGGCGGTGGCTCGAGCGGAGGGCGTCGGTACCAACCGACATGATCCCGCTGGTCCAGCGGATCCAGACGTTCCGGTGTTAATGGTCCGGACGGCCAGTGATCACCGACCGTTGGCCTGCATGGTCTCGTATGCGATGCACCCCACCGTCTTGCATGAGGATTCCACGTTAATCAGCGGCGATTTCCCTCATTTCACCCGAGAATATCTGCGGACGCAGGGTTTTTTGCCGAAGCACGCGACCATTCTCTACCATAATGGCGCTTCGGGTAACCAAAGCCCGCGTCACGTCACGCGCGAGAATACTTTTAAAGAAGCGCAGCGTTTAGGTGAAAATCTTGGTGCCGCTATCGCGCGCGTCATCCCCAGTATTACCTATTCGCAAGCACTCCCCTTGAAGGTGCGCAATACACTCGTCGCGCTGCAATTGCGGGCGCTGCCGACGGTAGCGGTTGCAGAGGCGCGGGCACATGAGGTTAAGTCACGTTTTGATGGCTTAAGAGCAGCCCAGGCACCGCGCACCGCGGTGCGCACGGCCGAGTGTGACTGGTTCGGTGCAGAAGAAGCGGTATCTTTAGCTCGCGCTAAAGTGGACGGTCGGCTCGAGGTTGCGGCCGCGCGATCCAACCCCGCGGAGATTCAGGTCATCCAGTTGGGTGAATGGAATTTTGTATTCTGGCCGGGCGAATTTTTCGTCGAATACGCCCTCGAGATTAAAGCGCGCTGTCCCAAGACATTTGTTGTCACGATGGCTAATGGCGAATTGCAGGGTTATATCGTGACGCCCGCCGCCGCCGCGCTGGGTGGGTACGAAGCGACCAACGCGCTCTTCAGCGCGGAGAATGGTGACCGCTTTGTCAAAGCGACGCTCGCCTTACTGGGCGAAAAAAGCTAGACCACGGCCCACATGGCTCTGCTTCTCGGCATCGATTTTGGTACATCTTACTTCAAGGTAGGTCTTTTCGACGCTCAAGGCGTGCAAAAAGGACTCGGTCGCGTCGCGGTGAACAAAGCGTCACCGCACCCTGGCTGGAGCGAACTCCCCGTCGCCGATTTTTGGCGGATCCTTGGTGAGGGGCTCACCGCTGCGCTGGCGGAAGCGCAGGCGAAAGTGAGCGATATTGTCGGTGTGTCCTATTCTTCTCAGGCCAATACGTTGTTGTTGCTCAATCGCCATGATCAACCGCTGACGCCTTTGGTCGTTTGGACGGATGTTCGCCCGCAGCCATTAGAACCTGCGATTGAGGCTTTCGGCCTATCAGCAGCGTTTCAGCAAGCCACCGGTTTTAGGGGTCTGGCTCCGGGATTTTCCTCCGTAAAGTATCGTTGGTTTCAGCGCCATGAGCCGGCGCTCTGGTCGCAAGTTGCGCGGGTCATGACCTTGTCTGATTATTTCACGTTCATGCTGACGGGTGCCACGGTAGGCGATGCGAGCACCGCTGCTTTTACGGGATTATATTCTAATCTTCAAAATGGGTGGTGGCCCGAGGCCTTGAATTTTTTCGAAGTACCGCGTGCCTTTTTATCACAGCCCCTGCGGCCGGGCACAGTGGTAGGCCGGACCACGCCGCGAGCACAGGAGTTTTTAGGCCTACCGGCCGGCGTGCCTTTTGCCGTCGGGGCAATCGATCATCACATGGCCGCGATTGGCTCGGGCATCGCTCAATTGGCGGAGGCCAGTATCTCGACTGGGACCGTGCTCGCCGCTTTGATTCTTGTCGATGCCGTCAAGCCCATGATGAATTGCTATCATGGACCGCACGTGGATCAGCGATTTTATCGGCTAGCTTTTGATCCTGCGGGGGCCACGCAGTTAGAGGAATATCAGCGACAATTTGCTCCGCATTTGGACATAGCGCAGTTGGTGACACTCGCTGCCACGGTTCCGCCGGAGGGGCCGGCTGCCGCGAAGACGAGTAACCATCCTGACTGGAAGCACGCAGTAGCTATTCGCAATATGATGGAGCGGATTAGTGCAACGCAGCGCGACCTGCTGCACCAAGTACAGGCAGCGTCCACGATTCGGCGCGTGATTGCGACGGGGGGCGGTGCCCGCAGCACGAGTTGGCTGCAAATCAACGCCGATATGCTCAACGTCACGATGATCGCCCCGCGTTGCCATGAGCGCGCGTGCCTCGGCGCGGCGGCATTTGCGGCGGTGGCGGCGGAAATTTATCGAACGATTCCTGAGGCCCTGGATGCGATGGTCCAAAGCGATCGCGTGATTACACCCGTCGCAGCGACCGTGGCAATCTATGCTAAAAAATATCCCCGCGCGTAACGCACGGAGCCAATCAGTTAATTATTTTTGAAATTAACTGATCGTTAAATTTTATGCTAAAAAATAAAATCGCCCTGGTTACCGGATCGACCAGTGGCATTGGTCTGGGCATCGCGCGGGCGCTGGCCAGGGAAGGCGTTCATCTCATGTTGCACGGTCTCGGCGAACCGGTGGCGTTGGAACATATGCGCCAAGCTTTAGCTGCTGAATTTGGGGTGACGGTACGTTATCATGATGCCGATGTCAGTAAAGCGGCCGAGGTAGCTCGCCTGCTGGCGGAGACTGAGCAAGCTTTTGGGGCTTTAGATATTTTGGTAAACAATGCGGGGATTCAATTTGTGGCGCCGGTCGAAGATTTTCCGCCGGAGCGCTGGACTGCGATTCAAGATATCGTGTTGAATTCAAGTTTTCATGCGATTCGCGCCGCGGTGCCAGGCATGAAACGCCGCGGTTGGGGCCGGATAATTAATTTAGTCTCGGCGCACGGTCTGGTCGCTTCGCCATTTAAGAGTGCTTATGTCGCGGCAAAACATGGACAGGTTGGCCTCACCAAGAGCGTGGCGCTCGAGTTAGCGGAGACCGCCATTACCTGTAATGCTATTTGCCCAGGTTACGTGCGCACTCCGCTCGTCGAGGGCCAGATCGAGAGTCAGTCTAAGATCCATGGCTTATCGCGTGATCGGGTGATTCGTGAAGTCATTTTAGCGGCTCAACCCACGCGACGTTTTGTCGAAGTGGAAGAAGTCGCCGCCCTGACAGTTTTTCTGTGCGGGGAGTCGGCTCGTTCGATTACCGGGGCGGCGATTCCCATCGATGGGGGTTGGACTGCTCGCTGATTTTTTTAACCCCGCTCGTCGTATCATTGGCCACAAAATGCACAAAAAGCGCAGAATTATTCAAGGCATGGCGGCGGAAAAGTTGAGATAAAAAATAGGCGGTGAGTTCCTCGGCCGCCGCGAAAAAATGAAAATAACCAAACCGTCGGCCCGAGCTTAAATTGAAACTTTACCCCGAAACTTGTCCGCGCCCGTGGGTGAGTTTCGGTTCTGATCTAGACCTTACAACCTAAACCTTGCAGCCACCCCGCTCGCGTTATCCCCTATGAAATCAACTCGCTTTTCTCAATGGGCCGCGGGGCTCGCCCTCCCTTTTTTGTCGGCCTACCTCGGGGCCGGCGAGCAACCGTGGCAAGCGCTGGCCTCGTTGCCTGAGTCGAACGGCGGCGGCATCTGCGGCGTTGTACCGGGAGCTATTCTGGTGGTGGGCGGTACGAATTGGTCTGGTGGGCAAAAGCACTGGCTCGCCACCGTCCATCGTTTGGACACGGAGACGCTGCGTTGGACTACACTGGCGCCGCTGGCGCAGCCGTTAGCGTACGCCCTCGGAGGCGTCGGTCATGATCGCCTGACGATTGCCGGAGGTACGACGGGCCAAGCCATGTTTACCGGTAGCCTTCGCCTGAGTGGGGCGGACGCGGTCACGCCGGTTGGCACTGGTATTACGGTGCCCGCGGTGCTGGCGGCTGGTGCGCAGTTGGGTGATGAATTAATTGTGGTGGGCGGCAGCGATGATGCGGCGAATGCGGCGGGATTTCGGCGCGACGCATTTGCGTGGAATGTCCGCACCGGTGAACAGCGGACGCTCGCGCCTTATCCAGGCCCGGCCCTAGGGGTCGCCGCGGCTACCAACGCTGGGGATGAGCTTTTTGTTTTTGGTGGGGCGGGCTGGAACAGTTCCACCAAGGCGATTTTTAACCTGACAGACGCTTACGCCTTTTCCGCCACGACTAACACGTGGCGGCGTTTGCAGCCCTTGCCGTACGCAGTGCGTGGGCTCGCCGCTGTAACGTTAGACGCGGGGCATTTATATCTGGCCGGTGGTTACAAAAATGACGCCGAAGGCTTTATCGATCAGGCCTTCATTTATGATATCGCGCAGGATCGCTACACCCCGGCGCCGTCGCTCCCGTATCGCGCTTGCGTCAGCTTGGTGGCGAGTGGCGATTACGTCTACTGTCTAGGTGGCGAAGATCTGCAAAAGCATCGCAGCGCCGCCGTTTATCGCGTGAAGATCGCCGCGCTAAAGCGCTAGGCACTGCCCGGCCTTCGGCGGCTTAGGCCTTGAGCGATGAGCTCGTCGATCAGGCGGCCGCAGTACCATTGCATACGCGGCAAGTGGAAGGGGCCCTTCCACGTATTGCCTTTGAGTCGAGTCGAGATGCGGCCATCGCGGTGGGCGTAACCAAACCATTCGCCATGGACCGGATCAGCAAAAACTCGGTGCGACCAATCATGTACGAGAGTATGCCACTCAGCGTATTTGGCCTCTCCTGTGAGTTGGTAGGCCAGGAGCGTCGCTATTTCAGCTTCGTTTTGCGGCCACCAGAATTTCATTTCGGCCCAATATTCCTGCACTGGCTGTTGGCGCAAGTCGGTGAAGTAAAGCAAGCCGCCGAATTCTTTATCCCAGCCCCGTGCCCACATGCAGTCGAGTATGCTCAAGCCGAGCTTCATTAAGCGGGCATCGCGTTGGCGCCACTTAGCCTCGTGTAGAATAAACCAAGCGCATTCGAGGGCGTGGCCGGGATTGAGGGTTCGCCCATCAAACGTATCGAGTACCGCGCCATTTACTCCGACAATTTCCATGAGCGCGCCGAGGTCGGGTTTGAAGAAATCACGCTCAATCTCGCTCATCGAGCGATCAATCCAGGTGGTGCAGGTGGCCCCGCGTACGGTAATATCACCCAAGAGGGACCGGATTTCTTGCGCCGTCACAATCGCAATCATGTGCGGGGCGACTCCCTTCATCGGCCGCGTCGCTGGATCAGTCTTCGGCGGCATGACTCCCGGGGTGAAGCTATGATGCAGATAAGTATCAAAATATTGTTCCGCTTCCGCCGCGGCTCGGGCGTCACCCGTGGCCTTGGCATAAGCCGCACTGCCGATAGCCGCGAAGCACTCACTATACACATAGCGCCGCATGCGCAGGGGTTTACCGGTGCGGGTTACCGTAAAATATAATTTGCCGCCCGGCCCGCGACAGTGGTCGCGAATAAAATCGAGGCAGAGCTTAGCGGCAGCGAGCCACTCTGGTTTTCGCTCCACTGTATTGTAGAGTGTTGCGAAAGTCCAAGCCGCGCGGCCCTGCAGCCAGACGGCTTTGTCGGAATCAAGCAGCGTGCCCGTTTCACCTAGCGCGCTGAGTAAGCCGCCGTGCTCGTGGTCAATTCCATGACGAAGCCAGAAAGGAATAGTCTGCTCGAGCAGGCCTTGACGGTAAGTGGTTTGAAGTGCGGTGAGGCGCGAGAGGGGCAGGGACATCGGGAAAAACCAGCAAGGTGCTTAAATTTTTTCGCTTCTATTCCACAAAAGGGTCGTCGTGCCAGCGTCGATATAAATACTTTGTCCGGTAATCGATCGGCCATTTTTACTGAGGAGGAAAGCCACTAATTCACCCACTTCGCGGGCGGTAACGAGATCCGGCAGACATTGTTTCGTCGCTGTAAACTCCTTAATCCAAGCTTCGGGGTCGACGCCGAGTTGAGTTAAGAGCGGGCCATTCTGTGGGCTAGCGACTAAGCCGGGATGCACGATATTAGCGCGGATTCCTTGCGCGCCATAGTCCACCGCCAAGCCCCGCGTGAAAGCGTCGAGTGCCGATTTAGTGGCGGCATAGAGAGCGTATTGGGGCGCGGCGAGGCGGGCGTGGACTGAACCAATATTGACGATCGCTCCCTGGGATTTAATCAGGGCGGGGAGGGCCGCGCGGACAAAACGAAATGAAGCGAGGAAATCGACGTTAAATAAGGTCTGGAATTCTTCATCGGTGACTTCGCCGGCTTTTTTGACCAAGCCCACGCCGACATTATTGACGAGGCCATCGAGCCGCCCAAAACATTTTAAAGCAGCCTCGACCGCTTGCGTGGGTGCTTCGGGATCAGTGACATCGACGGGCACAACTTCGACTTTGACCCCGTCTTTGCTTAAACGGTGGGCGAGGGCCGCGCCCCGCTCAGGATTGCGATCGGTGATGACTAAATTCCAGTCGGCCGCCGCGAGAGCTTCTGATAGTCCATGGCCAATACCAAGGCCAGCGCCACCAGTGATCAGGGCAACTTTGGATAGCGACGTATTCAAATTAATTTCATTCTGAATTTTCAAAATATTACTACAAGTGAATTTAGATTTTCAAAAACAGGCTGAGGCAAGCGCACGGTCAGCGGCTAGCGCAGTTGCTTCACGGTCCCGCCGGCAAAGTATTTTGGGAAAATCAAATTAGGGGTCGGGGGCAGATCGCCTTCGCCGACCATCTGCAGCATCAGCCGAGAGAGTCGATGCGCAAAAGTGTCCTCTTGCAGAGTGTAATGCGTGATGGGTGGACTGACAGTTTCAAAAATATGATCGTGGTCGCGAGCAATGAGCGAGACGGTGCCAGGAACCGTAAGGCTGCGCTGGAGCAGATAGAAAATCACGATGAAGACATGCTGGGGCTTGGCAATCAGCAGCGCAGTCGGCGGGTGGGCTGAGTTAAAAAGTGCATCGAGTTTGGTCGCAATGTTTTGGGCAGTGCCATTGTGGCGAACGATACTGGTGCGAACTTCGATGAGCCGGTTGAGTTGACTGGCTTCACGGAAACCTTCTTCGCTGGCGATATCGCCAGCTGTCACGGGCTGAGGCACGATCAGCGCGAGGTGGCGGTGACCCTTGCCGATAAATATGCCGCCGGCGTGACGACAAATTGCGCGGTAATCAAGATCGAGGGAGGGCAATTTTACTTCCGCGTGGCAGGAGCCAATGACTAGGGCAGGAACCGCGTGGTGGGAAAACCACTGCTGGAGATCTTTGCTGACCGATAGCAAGACACAGCAGAAGACACGATTTTGGTGCACAAATTCCTCGAGTTTTCTTCGTTGGGCTCGGGCGCTTTGCAGGGGGCAGACCAGTACTTCGAGGGTGAAGCCATGTTCAGCGAGGTGCGTTCGCATCTGGCTGACAATTTGATGCGTCGTCGTCGACATGTGCGAGAATGGCTCATGGGTGACGAGGCCAACTAATCGACTGTGCGGCGCGGTACCGCGTTGCGGTGGAGTGAGCAGGCGATTGCGGCGCCCTTGGCGAATTTTAATTAAACCTTGTTTCGCCAGCACGCGCAGCGCGGTGCGAATAGTGGGTCGGCTCACACGTAATAATTCGCACAGGCGGCGTTCGCTCGGCAGGTATTCTCTCCACGTGTGGTTGAGGATAGCTTTGCTAATAGAGGCAGCCGCCTGCGCGGCGAGGGAATGTCGTTTGGGTAGGTCGAAGGGTAATTCGGAGCTGTTCATAATTGCTTACCAGTTTATTTGGCTAGCCTGAGGGCGGGCAAAATGTTTGAAAAGCGCGATGTCTACACTTCCCTCTATAAAGATTTGGTCCGCTATGCCCACGCCGCTGACGCCCGACTTTCGAGTCGATGAACCGTCGGTGGAACGCATCATTCAGGCCGCCGTGCATGATGGCCTTCATGGCGTATTTTTGGCGGGAACTTGTGGCGAAGGTCCATGGTTGCCTGATCGCGAGCGTCAACGGTTGGTGCGCTGCGCGGTGCGTACAGCTGGCGGCAAATTGAAAATTGCGGCGCAGGTTTCGGATAACTCGGTGCCGCGGATTCTCGATAATGCACAGGCTGCGGCTGAGGCCGGTGCTGATTACGCTATTATCGCCGCCCCCGCGACACTGCTCAACGCTACCCCAGAGCGAATCACCGCGCATTTCTCGGAAGCGGCGCAAGCCTGTCCTTTGCCGGTGGGGATCTATGATATGGGTCGGCATCGTCCGATCATGATACCAGAAGCTGACCTGAAGAAAGTTTACCTGTTGTCCAACGTCCATTTTATTAAGGACAGTTCTAGCGCGCCTGAGCGGCGCGCGATCGCTTTGGCAGCGCAAAAGGAAAAGCCCTCCTTGACGTTGTTTAGTGGAGATGAATTTCGGAGCATGGAATATCTGACCGCAGGTTATAATGGTTTCATGTTCGGTGGCGCCTCGGCCGTGGGGCCGCAGTTGCAGCAGATCGTGAAGCTGTTCTTGGCGGGGCGCGTGGCGGAAGCGGAGGCAATCGATTCCGAAATGAAGCGTACCCTGTACGGTATTTATGGCGGCGAGAAGATCGCCTGCTGGCTGACCGGCCTTAAGTATTATATGGTGCGGCGCGGTTTGTTCACCACGGCCACCAGTTTCTTGGGCTATCCGCTGACCGATGAATGTCGCGCTTATATTGAGCGGCATGTGGCCACCACTCATTGAACGTAAGTTCAACGAGCACCGTGCGGCGGGGCCCTGAGCGGTCATGACGGTGGAAAAATCATCGCGTGGTCACATCAAGTAACCACAGCCTTTTTATGACTGGCAATATAATATGACCATCGCGGGTACCAGCCTGCGATCGGTTAGCGTCGTGGCTTAGCGTAGCCGCGGAGCGAAAATAATAAAAAGGCGCAGATCAAAATATTAGCGGCAGCGAAGGTGAATATTCGCGTGATATCAACGTGGGCGTCTCGCAAAAGTCCGCCGGCGTAAATGCCTGCGCCGCCTATCAGGCAGCTAAAAAAGCTTGAGATCCCCCAGCTGGTCGCCCGATAGCGAGGATCAACCAACAAGCAGAAAATGGGCATCGCATTAGCATCGGCAAAATTACGGGTCATTCCATAAATCGCTAGGCCCGTCAGCGCCAAAGCGAGCGAGGGGGTGTTGCCAATTAAGAGTACCGCTGGCGCTGCCACGCAAAGTCCGATGATCGGCACGAGCAGCCGGGCGCGCTCATTGGTGCGACTCCAGCGATCCGCCCATGCTCCACCTACCAACATGCCGACGAGAGCTGCAATATTGAGGTAGATCGTCGTCGTCATGCCTGCGGTGCCTTGGCTGAGATGGAATTGCTCTTTGATATAGGTCGGCATCCAACCGATGACTGACCAACCGACCACTCCCAGTGAGCACGCGTAGAGGAGCATTACGAGGTAGGCGCGATTAGTTAATAAACTAACAAAGGCTTCACGGAGACTGACGGGTGCCTCGTGGTGACTCGTCGACGAACTGTGCTCGGCTGCTGGCGGATCGCGCAACAGGATGAGGAGGATCAGCGAATAGCCTATGCCGAGGAGACCAAAGAATTTATAAGCATACGCCCAACCTGGGCCCTCCGCCAGCCAGCCGCCAACTCCGCCGAAGGCTGCGCCCGCCATAGCGCCGCTCAGGAGCAATCCCGAAGCCAGTGAGCGGGTCGAGCCGCGATGATATTCCACCACCAGAGCCACCGAAGCCGGCACGGCGGCCGCTTGACTCAAAGCCAAGAGTGCCCGCATCGCGAGGAGTTGCTCGTAGCTGGTCACATAGGCAGTCAGGCAGGTGATGATCGACCAGAGGAGGACACTCGTGATGATCACATAGCTGCGATTAAAACGATCGGCAAAATAACCGGCAAAGGGACTGCAGATTCCGTAAACAATGAGAAACACTGAAGTCAGTAAACCAAACTGAGCTTCGGTCATCGGAATCGCCTCTTTGATCGAGCCACGCATCGTGGTGATCATTAATCGGTCGAGATAATTGAGGCACCCTGCGAACCACAGCAAAGCAACGATGAGCCAAGCCTTCGAGGGCAGGGCAGAGGGGGTAGGGGCAGTCATAGGACGGGCAAGGGGAAGCGGTTTAGTCGAGGAGGCCAATATTTTTTAAACCATGAGCCAAGCTCTCCATTTCGGCATCAGTTAAGCTGGAGTAAGGTGGCCGGCGCCAGCGCTGCGCAATTTTTTTCAATTCGAGTACGGCTTGGATGCCAGCATTGAACCCGCCAGGCAGGTTCAGCACGAGCTCGAAAAAAGGATGATCATAATCGCGAATAATTCGGCGAGCTTCCGCTAAATTATTCCCTTCAATAGCTCGCCAATAAGCATGAGCGAGCTCGGGCTTGATTGAGAGGAAGGTCGAAAGATAGCCGTCGCACCCGTAGGGGTGATTGTTGAGATGATTTTGTTTCTGTCCGCCTGAAATAACCGCCCACTGGTCCTGCACGAGGAGAGACATCTTCCGGGCAAATTCGCCGCACATGTCGTCCTTGATGGCTACGACGTTAGCTGAGGAGGCGAGGATCAGTTTGAGCGTATCGAGGCCAAATTTTTGTCCACGGGCAATAAACACATTGGAAACGAGCATGACCGGCATGATTTCCGCGACGGTCTGGTAGTGAGTGGTCAAAGATTGTGGGGTGCAGGATCCGCCCCAGTCCGGGGGCATAACCATGAGCAGGTCAGCTCCCGCGTCTCGCGCAAATTTGGCGAAGCCGACTGCTTGCGTGGTATTGTAGTAACGGTCAGCCGCTATGATGAACGCCCGACCAGCGGTATGCTCGATAGTGGTTCGAGTGACTTCGACAATTTCTTGTTCCGTGAGGGCAACATAATGGCTGTCGCCCGCCGTTAACATCAGCGCTTTGGCGCCCGCCGCCAAATTGAAATCGATGAGATTTCTTAGCCCGTCGAAATCAATCCGGCCATCGCGGTGGAAAGGGGTTTTAATCGAGGGCAACGGCCCCGTTAGATGGGCACGCATTTCTGCGGAGCAACTGGTAGCTTTTAATTTCAAGGATAGGGATGGTCGCCCATTATTTGACCGTACTGAGTGCGATTAATAAATTTGGTCTGCAGATTAAATAAATGGGTGGGCTCTATTGCACTGATCTTCAGGGTTTCACCTTCGCATCCAATTCGGCGAGAGTGAAGCGTACGCTCACGATGTAGGGAGGTTCCCCTTGAGTCCAATGACCATAAGTTGTCGTGACAAAGGTGCCGTCTGGCAGCAGTTCGACGCCAGGGTAAGTGGAGTCTGCGCCTTTGGTGTTATCCATGATGCGGACGCGATACTGACCTTCTTTGCCTTGCACGATGTCATCGTAGGTGCCGACCCAACCAACCCAGTCGCCTTGCGTCGTGCTGCCGTGGGTTCGGTCGCGAAAGCTGACGAATAGTCGGCCGTCAGCCGCATATTTAGCGACATGCCGATCGCCGGTGAGGGCGGCGGGTAATTCGCGCGGTTCAGACCAAGTCAGGCCTTCATCGTTGGAGAATATCACGTAGGAATTATACTGACGTGAATTTTCACGCAGGAGCACCGCGATCTGTTTCCCATCAGGGGATCGCAGTGCCCCCGGCTCACAGAGCTCGGCCTCAGGCAGCATCGCGATCGGTACGGGCACGCTCCATGTTAGGCCGCCATCTTGAGACAGGGTGGTGTAAATCCAGTAACGCCAGGGTTTCGCCGCTGGGGAAACGTGACTGCTGTGCGGGCTAGACATGGTGTTAGCCGCGACGTTTCCGCCGCGGATGAAGCGACCATCATCGTGAAAAAAAGCGAGATAGTGCCCCGGCTCCTGCAAGCCGATCACAGTCCCCATGGCGACCACTCCTCCGAAGTTACCGATAGATTTTAGTTCACTCCAAGAAGCCCCATCATCTGCTGATACGGCCATCCGAATGGGATATAATCCGCTGAACATGATCAGGCGTTTTTTTCCGGCGGCATCTACCACGCGATGGAGGGTGGGGACTTCAAGGGAAGTTTTCCAAGATTCGGGCGTGGGGAGGCGGGCGCTCCATGTTTTGCCGCCGTCCTTGCTGCGTTTATACAGAATCGCTCCGCGGCCATGCCCCTTAGGATATACCGCTAGTATCGTCTGCCCGTCTTCAAGCAATACGGTGGTGGGATGACCGAGATATTGGCCAGCTTCTCGATCTACGGTGACTTGGCGTGACTGCTCTGCGCTGATGTCAACCGTGGGAATAGTGTAATCAATGGGGAGTTTTGTTTTGAGCGTCTTAGCCGGCGCAAGCGTGACGTCTTTTTTTTGCAACGCTACCGGCTGAGCTAAACAAGAAATAGAAAGCAGGCCTGCGCTGATGACGGCGGTGAGCAAGCGGGTTGGGATATTCATAAAAAATTAGCTGGATTTAAATCACGCAGGCTCGGCCAATTGGAATTGGTTTTGGCCGTCAACTGGCGGCAATGGCCGCGACGACGGAAGGACATCAACTAACCAGCGCGGTGGGTCAGATTATTGCTCCGCGTTGAGCCAGGCTTCATTCACACGAGTGAACGTAATGAATTGATAATTTTTATCGATGCCCCGCTCCCAGATGATGCCGAGGGTCTTATCTTTGAGCACGGCGAGATCGGAGTAAGCAGCCCGATCTTTCGAGATAGTTTTAGCTTTCGAGAAACTTTTCCCATCATCGACACTGGTGCGTAAAATAAGGTGCTTGCGCTTGGGGTCTTGTGGTCCCGTCCAGATGAGGCGAGTTGCTCCAATCGTTGGGAAACGCTCAATGCCGCAAGCGACGGGCGTCACGGTGTTACCAGGGCGGGGGGTGCCCCAAGTTTTTCCGTCATCGGTGCTTTCCGCTACCCAACGGTGCGGGCCGGTTTCCTGGCGCATATCAATCAGGATTCGGCCATCACTCAATTCCGCGACTTGGCATTCATCGCCGCCTTGCGGTCCCGGCACGACTGGGCCGCGTTGCCATGATTTTCCGTGGTCATCGGAAAATACGGTAAAATCAGCAAAGGGCATTTTCCACATGGCGATGAGTAAACGCCCCTGACTCGTCTGGATCGCCCCGCCAGGCCCGGGGACGCTCACGCGCCAGGTGGGGTCCTGCATATCGCGTGCCACCTTGGTTATATCAATGGGGTCAGACCACGTGCATCCATTGTCAGCACTCCAGCGGGCAAGATTTAACATATCATCAGTACCTGGGCGGGCCGTGTCCGAACTGCGTTTCGGCCGACCGCGAATATAGAACACCCAAAGTTTCCCCGTCGTTCGATCGACCATCGTTGCGGGATTGGCGGCTGACCATTCTTCACCCGGATCCTCGAGGAGCGCCATCGGTGACCACGTCACGCCGTGATCGGTACTGCGCTTGTAGACCAAGTCGATATCTTGTCGACCGAAGCCAGGATCTTCGGCCGTATATTTGCGCGCTTCCGCGAAAACAATCAGGGAACCGTCAGGCGCAGTTTCCAGTGCGGGGATGCGGAAAGTGTGATACCCGTTTTGCCCAGAAATAAACACATCAGTCTGTGTTAGTAAGGGAGCGGCCGCCGCGGCCACGAATGAAAATAAAACTAAAACGATCGGGAAGAGCGGGGATTTCATAAGGATCTCGAGTTAGGCCTGCAGCCGAGCAAGGATTGATATTAATTGCGGCTGGGCGGGTTCAGACAAATGAGTTTGACCTGTCAAATGAGCTAACAGGTACCGTCCAATCACGCACGAGTACGGATTTCTCCACAAATCGTCGCTTCCGCAGAGGACGTCTGCAAACGATTCTGCTGGGTCTACGTCTAGGACCCCGGGGCTGTCAGCCACTCCCAGTTGAATCGCGCAAACGCGATCGCCGTTCCTCCCGCGGCTTGCTCAAACCAAGAGGCAACGATTTGGCCGTTCGCGGCTTGGGTGATGCTTGGGTAAGGTGAATAGTCAGCGGTGATAATTTTTGATTGAGACCATGACCGGCAATTATCTTGGGAATAAGCGACCGAAAGCGGCTTGCGGTCTCCTTTGGCTGTTTCGTTCCAGACCACCACGACGGTTCCCTTGGGTTGATCGAGTGCGATCATACTGGCTGGGGCATTGCTCGCCACGAATGGGCTAGGTTTGGGCTTGGACCAAGTCAGCCCTCGATCGGAGCTGCGCGCTTCGTATAATCGATCGGACCCCGTGCGGCAGAGCGCATAAATCGACCCATCGGCTAATTCAGCGATGCAGATCTCATCCAGTCCATTGATGCCACCACCGCCAGGCACCCCCTGGATCTCAAGGTCGCCGCCGGGTTGCCACGACTGGCCATCATCATCAGAGAGGAGCACGGAGGCAACGGATAGCATATTACGCTCGGCCTGCTCCTTGATCACACTGCCTTTATGCTCGAGGATCGCATCCCAGCAAAATGGCATGAGCAGCCTTCCATTACGCAGACGAGTGGCGGCCTGCAATTTTCCACTGCTGTAATTGTGGGCATGATTAATTATTTCGCCAGGAGCCCAAGTCCTGCCCTGATCGCGCGAGGTCGCGGTATAAAATTTGGTCTCAATTAGTTCCTGCGCTTTTCGCGTGGTGGATACAATGAGGACGCGGTCTTGGCCGACGACAATGCTGGGGTCGGCATCCATAATATGGGGACGATCTAAGGCGAGGATTGGGCTCGACCACGTCTGGCCGTGGTCCTGCGAGTAACTTGCCCAAATGCCCACTTGATCGGGATCGCCATTTCCCATGCCAGAATAAACTGCGAGCAGATCCTGATTAGTGAGTCGGGCGAGACTGACATAACGGGGATGACTGTAAGCGGGAGTTGGGCCGGTGATCAGACCTTTCTGGAAAAATGGCGCGGCGGCGTGGGATGAACCGATCGCCGTTAGAAAAAATAATAGCAGCCAGCCGCGAATAATAAATGTACGGTACGAATGAGTGGATCGGTGGGGCGAGGTTTTCATAGGGAAAGGACGGCAGCGTGAAGTAACTTTACACACCGATTTTTTTCGCGCTCAAAGCGGAGCGATAATTTCATCAGTGGATTTTTTAGATCACAATTTATCCCCTGATTGAATTAAGGGCTGGGTCTCCTGCGGCTTGGATCGACTTAGGGTAGAACAGGTGCCCCGGTCGAAGCTGGCGGGATTTTTTTAACGCGCTGATTTAAATCACGCAGGGCTCCCTCCATGAGCATGGTCGGTTCCGCCAGTCCCATAAAGCTGAAGCCGCGTGGTACCAGGGTGTCGGGGTTGCCGATAATCCAGGTTTTTTTGCCGGCGGCTTCGCCTGCCTGCCGAATCGTATCAAGAGCGCTGAGTAATACGGGAGCGTCGGGTTGCCAGCAGCAACCGAGTGAAGCCGAGAGATCGTAGGGGCCGATGGCCAAGGCCGTAGTGAGCGGATGGGCAGCCAGCGCGGCGGCACAAGCGAGGCCGGCTTGATTTTCTATCTGCGGCAAAATGATGAGGTCCGCTTCCACTTCCGAGCGAAAATTGTCATAGTGATAGCCGCTGACCCAGAAATTGCCGTGCCCACCGGGCCGCCGCCGGCCGCGGGGGGCCATGTACACCGCTTGTTGAATCATATCCATCGTCGCGAGAGAGGAGACATAGGGCAGCAGTAAGCCACAAGGCCCGAGGTCGAGCGCGAGTCGCATTGGTGTAAATTCTGTTTCCGGAGGACGAATGAGCACCGGAAAATCTGCGCGCCGGGCGATGGCACAACAATCGGCCACCAGCTCAGCAGAGTGGGTCAAATGTTCTAGGTCGATAATGGCATAATCGATTCCGCTCCGAATCAATAACTCCATCAAGCCCGGCCAGAGGTGATACGTGATGATCACGCCGGTCGTCACGCCGGGTCCATTAATTTTCGCCTTAAGAATTTGAGCAGCTTTCATATTTTGATGAGGGGAGGCTAGGGCACGCGAAAAGGTAAATTAAAAATCGCCACCAGCACACGAGTCGGCGGGCTCGCGCGGAGCAATCTCCTAACCGGAGTTAGGTTTGGTGAAATCAAGTGACCAGTTGCGGCTCAGTGATGACTACTCGTCGGCTAAGGTTTGGTCTGATTGATCACCTCTCTGCTGGGTCGAATCTCACCGGTATAATATGTTACCAGCGGAACTGTTTTGGGCTGGAGTTTGAATTTCACCATTTGATGAATCTGTTCTGGCTAACCTTAGGTCGCATTTATCTATGACCCCATCATTGCTTTCACTTACGGCTCGTTCTCTTGGTCTCGCGTCAACTGATGCCCGAGCGTTAACCGTCAGCATCGATTCCAGCGGGAATCGCTGGCGCGTTACGTGGGCGACTCCCGCGGGCCAAGTGGTCGCGTCGACCGCCGCAATCACTGGCGAATTATGGTCAAAAGCCGCTCCTGTTTCGGTGGCGAGTCCTGGGTCACCCTCAGGCGAAACTGATTTGCCCGTAGGGGGCTTGGCTTCTGCGCCCCATCCTCGAGGGCGGGTAGCCGTGCGGACGGGGCGCCGCGTTATTGGGATCAGGCCGGAATTTCCTGGTGCCGGCCTGATCGTCAGTCGTTCGCAAGCTGAAGGGTGGGTCGATCTCGCTTTCGCGGACGATCCGCCTGACGCGGAAGTGCTGGCCGCGTCGCTGGAAATCAGCGGGGATAATTTATTGGCAGCTTATTTGGTGAAAGACCCTGGCGGTGAAATTAACTGCCGTGTGTTGCATTGTTCTCTCTCTGACGAATTAACTGAAAGTACCGCCTGGCACCAGTTGCCGGACTATCCTTTAAAGCCCGGCGTGGCAGCGGTGATGGCGGGCGTGCACCACGGCGTCTTGATCGCGGCCGGTGGAGCTAATTTTCCTGACCAGCCACCTTGGGAAAATGGCGTAAAGCGAACTTACGATGAGATTTTTTCCCTGTTGCCCAATGACTCAACGTGGCGATCGGCGGGGCGCTTGGCCACCCCGCGGGCTTATGCTGCGGTCGTCTCCATCCCGAATGGCGTGCTGGCCCTTGGTGGGGAGAATGCTACGGGCATCTTTAATGATGCGCTATTATTTCAATGGGATGGCAAACAAGTGGTCGTTACCGCGGCGCCCGCTTTGCCGGTGGCGGTGGCGAGCCCGGTAGCGGCTGTATTGGCGGGCAAGGTTTATCTGGCTGGTGGCTATGAGCCCGGTCCGCCACGGATTAGCGGCAAAGGTTTTTTCTGCCTCGATCTCGAAAATTTATCCGCGGGCTGGCAGCGTTTACCCACTTGGCCTGGTCCCGCGCGGGCTCTCGGGGTGATCGCGGCTTTGGATGGCGCGATTTACTTGATCAGTGGCTTAGAGCTTAAGATCGGGGCTGATGGTCAGCCGCAGACGGTTTATCTCAATGATGCCTATCGTTACCGGCCAAGCGGTGGTTGGGAAAAATTGCCTGATCTACCGTGGTCGGTGCTCGCCGCGCCTTCTCCGGCCCCAGTAACCACGACGCCCGCGCGGGTATTTATTTTTGGGGGAGTGGATGGCCGCCAAGTTGGCAAGGCTCCCCGCGACAAACGGGTGCCGGAAGACATCATTTATTTTGATGTGGCCCGGCACGCGTGGTGCCTCTGGCCCGAGCGCTGGCCGGAGCCAGTAGTCTGTGCACCCCCAGTGCCAATGAATGGAGCTTGGGCTTTTGTATCAGGCGAAACGAAGGCCGGTAATCGCACTACCGCCGTGCCGGTTTGGCGACCGCACTCGCTTTGAGGGTTCGTTTCATTTTGGCCAAGGTGTAATTTTATTTGTCAACAGGTGCCTGCTTTTGGTCGTCACCGAGTTGGTTATCTTTTGCCCCAATGAAAACTGTCGCCTTATCTCGCGGACGAGTGTGGTCAGCCACGCCCACTCCTTTTACCAGTGAAGGTCGCGTCGACGTTGCGGCCGTGCAGCGGATGATCGCGCATCACCTTGATTTGGGTGCTGCTGGCGTCATGCTGGCGGGAACATGCGGTGAGGGTCCATGGATTCGCGATGGTGACCGTGAAGTCTTGGCGCGCACTGCGGTCGAGGCGGCGCAAGGCAAGTTAACTATCGCCATGCAGGTGACTGATAATTCTACCGGAAGGGTTCTTGATAATATTGCTTTAGCCGCCGCTTGGGGAGTGGAGATCGCGGTAGTCGCCGCGCCGGCATTTTTTATGAACCCGACCCCGGCTCGATTAGTGAGTCACTATGCGGAAATCGCCCGCCGTGGGGCGCTCCCGATGGGGTTATATGACCGCGGCACTGCGAGTCCTTACGTTGTCCCTGAATCGCATCTGCCCGAGTTGCTGGCCGAGCCAAATATTGTCTTGGTTAAAGATAGCGCGCAGCAGGCCACTCGGCGCCAAGCTTATATTAATGGCCGAACCGCTCGTCCGGGTTTAGTTTTGTTTTCGGGCTCGGAATTTGACTGCGTTGATTTCTTACAAGCGGGTTATGATGGGCTGCTGCTGGGTGGCGGTATTTTTAACGCTGCGTTGGCGATCAAGATTGTGGCCGCAGTGCGCGCCGGAGAAATTTCTCGCGCCACGGCATTGCAGGAGCGCATGAATGATCTGATGTATCGTGTGTATGGTGGTCCCAAGATCGAATGTTGGATGACTGGGTTGAAGGAACTCTTAGTTCAATTAGGTGTTTTCTCCACAAATCTTAATTTGTTGGGTTATCCGCTGACTGATCAGTGTCGGGCGCAGATCAAGGCTGCAGTGAGCGGGGCCGATGGCCTCGGTTATCGCGCGGATCTCGTGCCGGCGCGGCGTAGTTTCACCCCGCTTTGCTCCTAGGCGCTCCTGTTTCCTCTATGCGGTTCCAGCCTATCTCGACTATTATCACGATCATGATCGTCACTGGCCTTTAAGATGAGTGCCGTGACTAATCAGCTCCTCTCTAGTCATAATTTCGGATCCATCGATTGGGCGATTGTGGTGGCTTCCGGTTTTTTGCTGCTCGGTATCGGTTTTTATTACTCACGACGCCAGCGCACGACGGATGATTATTTTCTAGCCGGCCGCAATCAGAGCCCACTGTTGGCTGGGGTCTCGCTTTTTGCGGCGCTTTTCACCCTCGTCGCTTTTATCGGAGTGCCAGGGGAAATCGTCCAGCATGGGCCGGTGCTGGTCATTGCCTCGGTCACGGTCTTACCGTTTAGCTATTTTGTGCTCGGGCGTTTTTTGATTCCGGCTTTTATGCGACTGCCCATCACCAGCGGCTATGAGTTGCTGGAGTCGCAATTGGGTCGCCCAGTTCGGCTGGCTGCTTCGATTACTTTTATCTGTGTCCGGCTGGTCTGGATGGCCTTAATCCTTTATGCCGCCGCGGCGGTGCTGGTGAACGTCACGGGCTGTGATCGTCGGTGGATGCCGCTGATTGCCGCGGTTATCGGGACGCTTTCGACGCTCTACACTTTGGCTGGCGGAATGGAGGCGGTCATGACGACGGCGGTATTAGAGTTTGCTTTGTTGTTACTTGGCGCGGTGCTGACCGTCGCTTTAATTTCTTACCGCATGGGGGGATTAGCTCCTTGGTGGCCTGAGCAAGCCCCGAGTCATTGGCTGCCTCAGCCATTCTTTAGTTGGGACCCGCATATTCGTTTAACGGCGGTGGGGACCTGCATTTCTTATTTTATCTCGACGGTGTGTGCGGGTGGTTCTGATCAAGTGGCGATCCAGCGTTACTTGACAACCCGCAATGCCGCCGCCGCGCGCCGGGCGGTGATGTTTGGTCATATCACGGTCGGAATTATTTTGCTGAGTCTGGGGCTCGTCGGTACAGCGCTCCTTGGCTATTATCGGGTATTTCCTAATGAGCTACCGGTTGGGCTAAGTTTGGCCAAAAATGGTGACGCTATTTTCCCCTATTTCCTCAGTCACGGTTTGCCGGTGGGCGTATCAGGTCTGGTCGTGGCGGGTCTATTGACCTCGGCGGTTTCTGGGATCAGTCCGAGCATTAACTCGGTAATTGCAGTAGTGAATCAGGAATTTAGCGCCCGTTTTGTTCCCGCAGGAGCTCAGGCGGAAGCTACTAAAATTAGGCTCGCCCGCATTCTCGCGCTGGTGATCGGGGTGGTCATTATTGCGGGTAGTTTAGCGATGGGCCAAGTGAAGGGGAACCTCGTCGAGGTCTCGGGAAAAACAGTTAATGTGTTTTTTTATCCGATCTTTGGATTATTTTTTATGGCGTTGTTTGTCCGTTTCGCCACCGCCTTCGGAGCCATCATGGGCGCCATCTACGGCCTAACCGCTGGTATAATCGTGGGCTATTGGGATGTATTCACCGGACTGTCGAAATTAAGTTTTCAGTGGATCGGGCCCACCTCGCTGGTGGTCGCGTTAACTGCGAGTTGTCTCTTTAGCTTGCTGCCCACCAAAGGTCGACCGGCTTGGGTGAGTGGAGCTTGGAGTATGGGTGCGCTCCTTCTTTTAGTTGTCGGGGTTACGCAAATTTTAGGGCTTAAATCTTAATTCATTACTATGACCTCTGCCGATTATTTTAGCATTCTCCTGCGCCGCTCGCGGCGCATTTTTTCACTATTTATTTACATCAGCGCCGTGGCGCTCACTCGAGGAGCGAACGCGCCTATTTTAGAACAAGTGGACGTTTTTGTGGCAGGTGAGGATGGGGTTTTAGAATACCGTATTCCGGGTCTGCTGACTTCGAATCGAGGAACTTTGATTGCTTTTTGTGATGGGCGGATGCGGAAGCAGGGCGATCCACCCAATGACATTGATTTGGTGATGAAGCGCAGTGTGGATAACGGAAAGAGTTGGAGTCCGCTCCGCACCTTAGTGAATAATGGTTTGGGGGCGGCGGCTGATTCCTGTGGTCTCGTCGACCGGCAAACTGGCACGCTCTGGATTTTTAGCGTCTACGCGCCGGTGGGGGTCGGGAGCTATAATGCAGCCGATGGGTTTACCGGTGCCGTTTTTCAGTTCAAAGCAATTAAGAGTGATGATGATGGGGTAACGTGGTCACCGCCGATTGATTTTACCCCCATGGTGAAACGATCAAATTGGGGCGCAGGATCTACGGGGGTGGGGCGCGGTATCCAAATGAGAAATGGGCGCTTAATTTTGCCCCGCTATAATGCTGATTACCGCGAACCCAGGACCACGCCGGCGACCGCAGAATCTTTTGTTTGTTACAGTGATGATCACGGCAAGTCTTGGCAAATGGGTGCCATGGCTCATGTCGCCAGTGGCACTAACGAGTGTCAGGTCGCGGAGCTCGTCGATGGCTCACTGTTGATCAATATGCGGGGTATGCACGGCAACCACCGCAAGTCGGCGCGCAGTCGTGACGGTGGAGCGACTTGGTCTGAGGGTGTTGAGGAAACGACGCTCATCGAGCCGCGGTGTCAGGGTAGTTTGCAGGTGCTCTCGGATACGATTGCGCAGGATAAAAATCGGCTACTCTTCGCCAATCCCGCTAGCTTAGAGCGGAGAAATATGGCCGTGCGCTTGAGCTATGATGAAGGCCGTACTTGGTCAGCGGCCAAAACGCTGCACGCCGGCCCTGCCGCTTATTCGTGTCTGACCGTGCTAGCTGACTTAACCGCGGGGTGTCTTTACGAATGTGGTGAGCGTAGTCCCTACGATAAAATTACTTTTGCCCGATTCAATGTAGAGTGGCTGACAGCGGGGCAGGATGCAATTCACCGAAAACTTTAGCTGCCTACGCTGAGGATTCACCGTTCCGGTTAGCTCCGCTTTAAAACTGCGGTGGTCAAGGTTTCGCCGGGTATAAAGGCGGGCATGATTAGCCTCGGCCTAGTCGGAACCTGATGGCCGCCGAGCATACTTTGCGCTAAACGCACGGCGTGATGCGCCTGTTTAAGCACGGGACTGCGGTAGCGCGTGAGTTCGGGAATCGCCAAATCAATGGCAGGGCGGGTATCGCGACAGAGTAGCGAAATGTTTTGGGGTACCTTGATTCCCAATCTTAGGAGATAAATCAAAATCTTGAGGGCGTCACTCACGTGAATGCAGAAAATCGCGGTCGGCGGTAAACTGCTTTTTAACAAGCGATCGATATTTTTTAAAAAAGCTTCGCGGTTTAGGCCCGAAGTAATTTCGACGAGGGTGATATCCTTTTTCCTTTTTTGAATATATTCGCTGATGCCGTGCATACAGGCCAAGTCACCCGCGAGCGGACGTTGAGGAATCACGAGCGCTACTTGACGATGACCGCATTGCGCTAAGCTACCCGCCGCGTGCCAGCCAATCGCGTGGTAATCGACATCGATAGATGGTAACGCAATGCCCTCGTGACAGGAGCCGAGAATTAGCGTGGGGACCTGCGCTTGCTGGAACCACCGCTGAATTGTCGCCGAGGTACTAATGAGGAGCCAGCATACGTGGCGACGTCCACGCACAATATCAGTCAATCGGCTTTCAGGGTTACGGCGACTCAGGCGTCGGTCAAAAATCTCTTCCCAGCCAATGCCTTGAACAGCAAATTGCGCTTTCATCTCCATCAAGAGCGGGTGGCTATTAAAAAATTGCGACTCACGGGGAGAGGGCACAATCAAGCAAACGGTTGGCGGAGTCGCCGTCCGAACTTTGTGGCGCGTAGTTACTAATTGGGTCCGGCAACCTTTTTTTATTTTGATTATGCCATCGTCAGCCAATTGCGCCAAGGCGGCTCGCACAGTAGGTCGACTCATGCTGAGGCGCCGGGCGAGTTCATGTTCTCCTGGTAGAAATTTCCCCCAGCCACCGTGACTAATTGATTCACGCAACGCGGCGGCCGCCTGATCAGCCAGACTGGTGCGACGAAATTCAGCAAAAACCTCTTGGCCGAGTTTGGGCATTTCTTAACCTGTCATTTTTATTGATAACTTGTCGAATCTTTAGCTGCAGTCGCGCTCGGCTAAGTTACGGGCATGGTTTCAATCATAGATCGCCTGCAGTTGATTAACGCCGCTTCGTCTGCCCGGCCGGGCTTAGGGCGCGTGGGACAAATGGGGCTGATAATTTTTATGCTGCTGGGCTCACTCTCGGCTGAGATGAGTTGGCCGCCTGCTTACGATATCAATCCCACGCCACTTCATCCGCGCAGTACCGAAGGAAGTTTTGTGACCCTGCGTTCAGGGCGCATCTTATTTGATTATTCGCAATTCTCCGACGGACAGCATGATCATAGTCCCGCGGCCATTGCGGAAATTTATTCAGACGATCAGGGGCGGACTTGGAGTCAGCCTAAAGTGGTTATCCCCACGGGGCATTATCAGAATATCATGAGCGTCTCTTTTCTGCGCTTGGCGAGCGGCAAGATCGCGCGATTTCATGCGGTGAAACAGACTAAATGGCTTGATTGCCATGCGATGATGGCGATCTCGGCCGATGAAGGGGTTACCTGGTCTACGCCAAAATTAATCAATGATGCGCCTGGTTATTTTGTACTGAATAACGATCGCGTGATTCAGACCACCAGCGGCCGCCTCATTCTTCCCTTGGGCTATCACCGCACTCGCGGCGCTGCAGATGAACGGTCCTCTTGGGACTCTCGCGCAATTACCCTCTGGTATTATTCTGACGATGAAGGGGCTACCTGGCAGGAATCAGCTCATTGGTGGGCTATTCCGGCTGCGAGTAATTCTGGCTTACAAGAGCCGGGGGTCGTGCAAGCACCCGATGGTTCGATTTACTCTTGGGCCCGGACCGACCTCGGGGTGCAGTATCAATTTATTTCTCATGATAATGGGCTCAGCTTTAGCGCGCCAGAACGCACGACCCTGAGCTCGCCGACTTCACCCGCTAGTATTAAACGCCTTCCGCATACTAATACGCTACTGGCCGTATATAACGACCATTCAGGCAAGGTGCCGGCGCCAACTAAACCAGAACGACGCGCACCGCTCGCAGTGGCTTTTTCAACGGATAACGCCAAAACATGGAGCGCATCGCAGCTGATTGAAGATGATCTGAGCGGCTGGTATTGCTATACGGCCATTCACTTTACCGATGATGCGGTGCTCTTGGCTTATGTGGCCGGCAATGATCAAATCGGGCATCTCTCGCGTCTCCGCATCCGACGGCTGCCACTGAATTTACTGCATCTTCCCGCCTCTTGAGCTTATCATTATGAAACAAATTATTTTATTGATCGGCCTAATGGGACTGGGGTTCGCTCGTCTGGGGGCAGTCAACTCCGACAACCAGCTGATCACTCAGGCGCGCACTGCCTTATATAACATTTTCGAGCAGGAAGAAAACTGGGTGAAGATTCACGCGGCGGAGGCACTCATTGCCGGTGGAGATGCTCAGGCGATGCGGACGCGCTTTCTAGCGATGATTCCGACCGTGGATACCCTTCCGTATCGCGTGGGCGTTTGGCGCGTCCTGGCTAACACATCACCGACCGCAGGCGAGCGCGCGGCTTGTGTGGCCCGTGTTGAAAAGATTTTTTTAGATCTCCAAGCGCCTGATCGATCGCAGGCCATCGAAACCCTTTGTAAACTGCGTTGTCAGTTGACCGGTCCGAGTCTGGCCCTCGTGCAAAAAATTGCGGCCGCCGGACCGGATAAATTGCGCCCGATGGCCTACTGGTCTCTGCGGTTTACGGATGATGATGCGGCCATAAAAAATCTCTGCGCTCTCCTGCACTCGTCCGAAGCTTCGCAGCGCCAGATTGGCGCCTATGCCTTGCGCCAATCACGAGAGACAGACCCGGTCGCTTTGCGGACCTTGGCGCAGGTGGCAGCGGCTGAACCAGCCGATACCGTTGCTTATGCCTATGTGCACAGTGCGGCCTTTGCTCTTAATGCCGATCCGGCTCACCGCGCGGAATCGCGCGCCGTGCTTGAGAATATATTGGCGCATGGTTCAACCGATGCCCGATTTGAAGCGTGCCACGGTTTATTAACGCAAGTCACGCGGGCTGACTTGCCCCGTTATATTCCTTTACTCAGCGACGCCGGTAATGATGCCCGCGTCGGCGCGGCTCTGACTATCTTATCGGTGTACGGACGCGAGTGATAGCGCGGGGGATTGTCCGCAAATCTCCCCGTCGGGACTAATTTAAGAATCACTTACCTCAGGCTTAGGTCAAACGAGCGAAGCCGCTTTGAGCGACGGGGCCGTGCAGCGCGCTCAGCACGCTCCCTGCGTCGAGCTGTTGGCGCATGATGGCAAAGACCACTTCAACATTTTTTAAATAGTCGGCCACCAGGCTGAGTTGATGTGCATAAGTGGGATAAAAAGCGCCAGCTGTTAAATAGCCACGGGCGAGCATTTCCTGGGTGAATAGTGTCATGAGCGCGCGACTTTGTTCGCCAGCTTCAAAGCCGAGGGTGCAGAGCGCAGGAATACCACCTACTTTAATGGATAATCCCTGACGTGCCGCTGCCGCCGCCCAGCCCGTCCTGACGGCTGTGCCAATTTCATGCACATGTTCCCAGACGTTAAGCTGCTCCATGCGCTGCAGGGTAGCCACCGCGGCAGTGGGCCCGATCGCTTCAGTCCAGTAAGTGCTACTTACAAAGCTCTGTTGAGCCATGGTCATTACCGCGGTTCGTCCAATAATGGCGGCCATAGGAAAGCCATTGGAGAGTGCCTTGGCGAAAACGGCGATGTCTGGGTTCACGCCGAGTGTCAGGTGGATGCCGCCAAAATTACTGCGCCACCCTGCCGTGATTTCATCAAAGATCAGGACGGCGCCGGCTCGATCAGCGAGGGCGCGAACTTTCTGCAAAAATTCGTCACGGGGGGCTTCATGCCGCATGGGTTCCATGACGATGGCGGCCAACCCAGTGGGGTGTTCCGCAACAATTTTTTCTAATTCGGCAATCTGGTTGTAGCGGAAAGGCAGCGCGCTGGTCTGGAGCGCGCGGGGGACTCCCGCCGGATCTAGGCCGGGCAACAAGTGTCCGGCCAGCGCGTCAGATTCCCCTAAGTTAGCCGCGAGATACCAGTCACTCCACCCGTGATAACCACAAAAAGCCACGGTGGAGCGTCGCGTCGAGGCACGAGCCAGCCTCACGGCAATAGCCATGGCTTCACCGCCGGTCCGGGCGTAACGCACCTGCTCAGCCCACGGGTGAATCGCACAGAGTCGATCAGCGAGTTCCACTTCTGCGGCCGAGTTCAACGTGCACATATTGCCCTGCGCGATGCACTCAGTAACCGCCGCGTTGACCGTGGGATCGGCATAACCCAACAAGCACGTGCCGATACCGTTGGAGGTAAAATCAAGATAGGGGCGATTATCTAAGTCCCACACCGTGCAACCTTCCGCGCGGCGGTAATAAGCGGGCCAGTTGCCGGGCAAATATTGTTCGGGACGTTTGCCGAGTAATTGGGCGCCGCCGGGGATGCGTTGTCGCGCGCGCTGATACAGTTGCTGGCCGGTGCCTAACGCCGGATCACGGTGGGGCGAGGGGGTGGCATTCATACGGGGTTAATCGGGATGATTAACGTACAGTATGGAGGAGCCAACTACAACCTGCGACAAGTGGGAGCAGGCCGGCCGCAGTATAAACGCCGAGCGCCAGCGTTGAGCGTTCGCGCGTTTTCCAAAGGCTAAATAAGCAACCCGCTGCAAGGCTCGCGCCAAGTGAGCATGGCGCGATCCACAGAAAAGTAATGGCCGGCTGGCCGGTGAGCACATCCCAGTAAGCAACAAATACAGCCGCGGTGACGCCATAAATCGCACTCAGCATCGCCCCGAATGGCGTTGCGTAGGGTACAAAGAGCGCAAGGAAGAAAAGTCCAAAGAGTGGGCAGCTCAAAAGATTGACCGTTTTACTGGCGACTTCGAAAATATTCCCGTGCACCAAGCCAACCCCAATCGTGCCCAGCACGACCAGCGAACCGATCGCCAAGGCGAGCCACCGAGTGAGGCGCAATTTTTGGGGTTCGCTGTGCGGAACATAATGAGCCGAGTTTTCGATAAAATCTTTCGTGATGGTGGCGATCAGAGAATTAATGCCGGCACTCAGGCAAGACATGGCCGCTGCTAATAAACTAGCGACGACGAGTCCCGATATTCCCGTCGGTAAAAACTGGCTAATATAAAGTGGGAAGAAAGCATCTCCGTTATGGGCAAACGTAACGCCCGCCGGAATTGATTCAGGATGTAAACGATAGAAGGCCATCAGCGACGCACCGACTGCGCCCAAAATAAATGCGACCACGACGACCGCGATCCCGTTGAGCAGGAGTGCGCGCCGCGCGGCGGCGGCATCTCGCGTTGTCAGGAAACGTTGCACGGCTGATTGGTCTGATCCGGTGGCGCAAATGGTCGCGATCGAATAGTATATAAAAGTACCGATAATCGTTACCCGAACATGGGGATCTAAACTAAACATCGGCTGGGCTAGCCAATGGGGTTCAAAATGAGTGGGCCACCAAGCCTGCACGCCCCCCATTTTCCAAGTAACGGAGGCAATGGTGAGCAGTGCCCCCGCCACGAGCAGGCAAAATTGAACTGCTTCGGTGATCATCACGGTACGGATGCCGCCGAACAGGGTGTACGTCGTGGTGACCAGTCCGATAATGATCGCAATTAAATGACCCCAGCGGGGATCGCAGCCGGTCACGTAAACCATCACTTTGGAGCAGGTGTAGAGAATGAGGGCCATCCAGACGAGTCGGGTCAAAATATAGGCTAAGGAGCCCGTCCGTCGGGCGACCAAACCCAGTCGATTTTCAAGTAACTCGTAGACGCTCGTAATCGGCAACCGCATGAAAACGGGAATGAGGAAATAACCGACGACCAGCTGAACGATCGGTAGCGAAATCAGGTTCGCGAGAAAGACGAGCACCGGACCGTTTTGTACATATTCACCGGGTGTGCCGATGTAGGTCAGAATACTCGTGAGTGCCGTGAATAATGAAATGCCCGCGAGGAGGGGATGGGTCTGTCGATTGCCGACGAAAAACTCTTCGTTCGTGCCGCCTTGTGGGCGATAAAAATAAAACCCGATGCCTAATAAAATGGCAGCGTAGACCCCTAAGACGACCCAATCGAGTGTCGCGAAAGCGAAGGTTAGAGGAAATAAAGCCAAGATGCTCGAGGGTTACGCCTTACTTAGGTCGCCAAATGACGGGGCAATCAAACGAGGGTTGCGTGTGATTATTTTTTACACCTGTTTCAGACTTTAGCTCGAGCACTGACTCAGCGGACATACCTCTGCTCATTTCAGCTTAATTTCTCCTCGGCCGACATCCTCTATGACCTCTTCTTTTCGCGCGGTTAATATCGACTGCAATTTTGACTACACTTACGAACGCCAACGCCTCGATGCACTCGGGGTGCAGTTGATATTAAAAAAATCTGAAACTGAGGAAGCTATTATCGAAGCGTGTCAGGACGCGGAGGTCATGGTGGTTGAAGGTACGCGGACGCCCATCACCGCTCGCGTGATTGCGGCGCTACCGCATTGTCAGTTAATTGTAAAATACGCGGTCGGGGTAGATAACATCGATGTCAGTGCCGCGAGTAATCACCGGATCGTGGTCGCTAACGCGGCAGATTTTTGTACTGAAGAAGTGTCCGATCATGCGGTGGCCTTGCTCCTCGCGAGTGCGCGGCGGGTGATGTCGGCCGATCGTTATGTGCGGACCGGTCAATGGGCTGGTTTTGTGCGCGCGCAGCCGATCCGCCGGATAAGCCAGCTGACCTTAGGCTTAGTCGGAATGGGGCGCATCGCTCGCGCCACCGCGAGAAAAATGGCCGGGTTCGGTCTGAAGATTATCGCCGCCGATCCCTACGTCACGAGTCAGAGCGCCCAAGCGGGGGTGGAAATGGTTTCGCTCGACCGCCTCTGGCGTGAGGCGGACCTGATTTCGGTTCATGTTCCCCTGATGGCGGAAACCCGCGGGCTGTTAAATGAAGCGGCTTTCCGCTCGATGAAACCCACGGCCATTGTCGTGAACACCAGCCGCGGTCCGGTCATCGATGAAAAAGCGCTCATTCAGGCTTTGCGGGAAAAATGGATCGCCGGTGCCGCCCTCGACGTCGTTGAAGAAGAGCCATTAGTTTTGACCAGCCCCCTGCGAGAATTTGATCAAGTTATTCTCACCCCGCATTGTGCCGCCGACTCTACTGATTCGATGCTGCATGTGCGGCGTACCGTCATTGATTCGATTGAAGCGGTCTTCCGTGGCTATTGGCCACCATTTCCCCTCAATCCAAAAATTACTCCTCGGCTCCCCTTGAAAGCTTGGCAAGATTTGCCAACTGGCTGATCTGACTCGTTTCGGCATTTCTATTCACCGCATTCAATCATGTTAAAAAACTTATCAGTAATCGCTTTCGTTGGTTTCGTCCTGAGCTGGGCGGCGCCCACGGTAGCTGCGGCCGACCCTATCAATCTCGGTGCGCGCCGAGCGCTCTTTGTCGATGATTTTTTAATCGCGCACCAAACAGGATTGGAAACTCGCCTGCAGGCACCCGTGCCCCGTGAGACCGTGATGGTTTTTGACGCACCGTGGGAGGGGAGTGGCTCAGATTTTCAAAGGCTGATTCGAGTCGGCGATACGATTCGTATGTACTACATGGCGACGAAGCTCACTTCTACGGATGGCAAAAAAATTGGGGGAAGTGGTACCTACGCTTGCGTCGTTGAGAGTAAAGATGGCGTGCACTGGACGCGCCCTGATCTTGGCCTGTTTGAATTTCAAGGCTCGAAGCATAATAATATAATTTGGGCTGAGCCAAAATTAGATAATTTCACTCCGTTTATGGATACGAATCCTGCCTGCCCGCCGGATGAACGGTTTAAAGCCATGAGTGCTGGCGGGGCCCATGTGCTGTACGGATTGAAATCAGCCGACGGCCTGCATTGGTCGAAAATCTCCGAACAGCCACTGATTACTGCCGGAAAATTTGATACGCAAAATAACGCATTTTGGGATGCATCGCGGCAGCAGTATTGGTGCTATGTCCGTGGTTTTCACGATCCGAGCGGCCAATCGACGGAAGATTTGAAACACGGCATTCGTGATATCCGTGTAGCCACTTCGCCCGACTTTCGGCACTGGAGCATTCCGGTCATCCTCAAATATACGGGGGCCCCGGAAGAGGCGCTCTATACCAATCAGGTGGAGCCATATTATCGCGCTCCCGATCTCTTTGTGGGTTTCCCCACGCGCTACGTCGATCGGGTGTTCTCCACTGCCGCGATGGCCGCCTTGCCCGACCCGGTGCATCGCCAGCATCGCATGAGTTTTTCGCCCCGTTACGGCACGGTCGTGACGGATGGGCAATTCATGACCAGTCGCGATGGGTATACGTTCAAGCGTTGGGATGAGACGTTCCTCCCGCCGGGTCCGGAGCGCAGCAACAATTGGGTCTACGGCGATGGTTATCAAAGTCTCGGCCTCATCGAGACTCCTGCCGCCGATCCCAGTGCAGCGCCCGAGCTTAGTTTTTATGCTGATGAGGGACATTGGAAAGAGGGTACCTCCCTGCGTCGTTATACGCTACGTGTGGATGGTTTTGTTTCACTTCATGCTCGGCAACAACCCGGTGAATTGCTGACACCTCAATTGATTTTTACTGGCCACACACTGTCGCTTAATTTTGCCACCACCGCTGCTGGATCTATTCGCGTGGAAGTGCAGGATCAAGCCGGTCAGCCCTTGCCGGGATATTCTTTGGCCGAATGCGATGAGCTATTTGGCGATACCCTTAATCGGACCGTCACTTGGGGTAACCGTTCGAATCTCAGTGCCCTCGCGGGGAAATCGATTCGCTTGCGGATAATCTTACGCGAAGCGGATCTCTATTCGCTTAAATTTGAGCCGGCGTCCTGATTATTGAAATTAGAGTTAGCCGTCCCGGAGCTACTGGGACCAATTATTACGGTTGGTCCCAAAGGATCCGGGCGATAAAGGTAGCTCCTTCCGCGCCTCGTTGTACGGAATCTTTCATAAACATTCCTTCAGAAACGGTGACCCAAGATTCGGTGGCGCTGACCGCATTGGCACCGAAATTCCCTAATTCAGCCCCTCTTTCCGGGACGATAGTTTTTTCAGTTCGGCGCATAACGCGCAGGGTCGTGGGATCGACTTGCGCCATAAAGAGTGGCGCGCGATTTCGCACGATGTGGTCATTGTTGGCCCCGCGACGAGTGTAGATCAGAAACAGTCCATCGCCGTGGGTCAGCCAGTGCTGCTGCGTATTGTAGCTGCCTAACTCCACCCCATCATCAAAACACCAAGGCTGCGGTTCATCGAATTGTAAGCCATCGTTACTCACACTCACGTAACCGCGAACGTCATTACGCAGGGTCAAAAAATAGCGCTGCTTAAAGAAGATGAGCGAGGGCTCATTTAAGCCGCGGACTACATTTAACCGCAGCACATTTCCGTGCCGGATATAAGTGAGCTTGGTCCCATCAAATCGACATTCGGCAACCGTCACGCTAAACGGTTCTTGGGCATTCCGGGCGATGTACAGCGGCACCAGCAGATGGCCATCGGGTTGGACTAACCACTGAGCGCAAGCATTACGGGCAAAATCGAATTGCTCATCGGGTGGCAGGGTCAGGACTTGCCACCGGGTCCAGCTTTCAGCGTGCGGATCTAAAATCGCGTAAACTGTTTGGTGGGCTCGGCGCACATCATTGAGTTGTTCGCCTTTGGCGTTGTAGCGGACTTGGCAACCGAGCGCGATGACTTTGCCGGTCGGCGCGTGCCAACCGGGCGTGACGTCCGCGACACTGACCGTCACGCCATCAGGTTGGGGTTGCCAATCGAGCTGCGGCGGGAGCACTGGACCAGTCCAAGCTGCTGAGAGCGAGCGGCGGGTCATGACATGCAGACCGGAAAAATAATCCGAAGTCATGAGATGTTTTTGCAAGGTCATTACCATCATCGGATCGTTCGGTCTGTCGCTAGGAACCGCCACTGCTCGCGGATGGAACCATTGAAATTTATGGTCATATTGTTTGAGCACCGTCTGCAGCTGGCTGGTGTAGGTTACCGGCCGTGGTTCCCCGGCGCCTAGGGAGGGCAGGCATAATAAGCCCGCCACGATCAGCGCCCAGCCACTCCAGCGTTGCGTTTGTGATGATTGGCAAATCATGGGAAACAGTGAGTCAAATGGTGCAGTTGTCATGATGATCGAGGGCCGGCGGCTGATGCGCTGATTTAATGAAACGATTCGTTCATTGTACTTAAACTCACTACAGGGACGCGCAAGCATCCTCGGCAATGGTATAAATTTTACTTTAGGCGGTACAAAAATATCACCACTCACGCCACCGCTTGCTGGAGCGATTTCAGATAATTTTTAGTTGAGCCTAGCATAGATGCTAACGTGTCAGATTATTTATCACGTGCTCCCAGCTTTTCAGACTATTATCGGGCGCTAAGAACTTCTGTGCATGAACCCCCACACTAACCTACTGATGACCCCTTCGCTTCACCAACGAGCCTCGCTCTGGTTGCGAGCTTTGCCGGCTTGCGTTGCCCTAACGCTGCTGGCTGTTCCTGAATTAGCCCGCGCCCAAACCGCTGCCTCTGGCGATAAAGATGCCCAGATTGCGAGTCTAAGCGCTGAGATCGAGCGTTTGAAGGCTGCCTTGGCGCAGGTTCAAGCGACGCCGGTGGCTGCCCCGGTCGCTGCAACGGAGTCGAACGCTGAACGCACCGCTAGTCCCAGTCCCCTAACGACTGCTAATACGGCGGGTGGTAGTCGTGAAAAAGTATTGGAACTAGCACCTTTCGAAGTGCGCACCACGCAGGGCGTTGGTTACAGCCCAGGCAACTCCGCTTCCGCACTTAAAACTTCGGAACCCTTAATGAAGTTGCCTGCGCAAATCATCCTGGTTTCGAGCGATATGATCAAAGATATCGGCTCGCACTATACCTCCGATATTTTGACCTATGCTGGTCTGGTTCCTTATTATCGTGGACCGGCGATCATGTCGCGCGGTAGCCGCATCGGCAATTCTTACATCGATGACGTGCCTCAAGCTACTGGTATCGGCGTTTCTGATAACACCAACATCGACACATACCAAGTGATCAAGGGTGCGCAGCAGGCCCTGTATCCGCTGGCATCGCTCGCCGGCCTAGTGGTCCAGACCACCAAGAAACCATTACCAGGCCGGCAGCAGGCAATTTTTGACTTAAAATTTCAGCAGTGGGGTCGGCATACAGCTACCTTCGATATCAATCAGCCGCTTTCCGAAAAGAATGGCGCTACCTTTACCACGCGGGTGGTGGGCATTCATCAATCGGGCCAAGGTCCTTTTTATAATTCTGAAGATGGCAAATTCGGTATTTTCCCTAGCTTTGCTCTAGATTGGAAGAATACGAATATCACGCTGCAACTGGATCGGCAGATTTTCCATTATCTTCCGGGCGGTACGGGTATCCTGACTCCTGATGGTGGCGTCTACACCGGGCTCGGTCGGCGTGTTCAAAATTCTCCTCGTGGTAATACGGATACCAACACGCAAAATGACGCGCGCATCAGCTGGACGCAGCGCATTTCAGATAACTGGCAGATTAAATCGCAGGGGACCTTCTTTAATGTCCAGCGTTTGGGTTCATCCGCTTTCCCGACGACGGTAAATTGGAACACCAACACGATGACCTACACCGTGCGTAAGAATAACGGCTGGAACGAGGCGGTCGACGTGCAGACCGACGTCTCGGGTCAGTTTAAAATTGGCTCGATTGCGATGCGTCCCGCCTTTGGTTATAATTTGCATGACCAAACGGGCAAAAGTGAATTCTGGGCTACAGCGCCTACCGTCACGATCCCGATCGGTGACTTGGCCGCGATCAACAACATCGTGCTCCCCGCTTTGGATGCCTATCCGCGCCCAGCTAATCCTGGTTCCCGTTCAAAATCCTATGTGTCCAATGCGTATTTCATGCAAACCGCGGACCTTATTCCAGATCGGCTGACAGCTGTCGCTGGTTTCACTTATTCCAATGTCGAAAATGTCACCGACACCGATCTATCTAAGCGCAATCCTTTCACGGCCATTAATTCTAATGCCCATGAAATGCTCCACCGGGTCGCACTCGTTGGTTATTTGACCAAGGACATCACCGTTTATGCGTCCGATTCTTCGACCTTTAATCCGGCTGTAGGCGTTGACGTTAATAACGCTCCGCTTCCCTCCGTTTTAGGTAAGGCGAAAGAAATGGGCTTCAAGACGAGCTTCTGGGATGGCAAATTCTCCGCCTCGTTCGCGCTCTATAAGATGTCACTCACTAACCAAGCGATTTTAGCAGCTTATCCGGCGCTTAACGTTGCTGGTCTTAATTATTATATCCCGGTTGGGACGACTGATTCCAAGGGCTGGGACGCATCGCTCTCGATGAATTTAGTCCCAGGCTGGCAATTGGTGGCTACGGGTTACATGGGAACTGTTCATGATCAAAATGGTAATGTGCTCCCCGCCACGGTAGAAAATTCTTGGAGTGTGTTTACTCGCTATGATTTCAATAAAAATAGCGATCTCAAGGGCTTCGCTATTGGTGGTGGAGCGGCCAAGGCCGGTGGGAAATGGTTCACCATGGCTGGCATGGTTCTCCCCGGTGGGGTAGCGCTGCCTAAAAATAGCAGTGGTAACTCGGTGTTCAAGCTGAAGCAAGAAGTGCTGTTGAACCTGTTTGCTAATTACCAAATGAATCGTCACTGGACGCTGCGCCTCGATTGCGAAAACGTGCTTGATAGCAGCTACGCAGTCGGTGCTCAAGGGGTGGGCCTCGTCGACTCAGTCAGTCCCCGGACCTTTAGTATCCAAAGTACCTATAAGTACTAAGCCGTCCGTTAAGTTTTTATACCAGCCGACTTCGCCCATGCGGAGTCGGCTGTTTTTTTGATCAGGACTTTCTTTCATTTTCATTTATCAGTTACGCTATCGCTATGAGCCTTCCGACTGCCTCGCGTAGTTCTGTCAACGCTAGTGCTTTTTCCCCAGCGGTAGCGTGGACGGCAGTGGCTTTGCTCTGGCTCGCGGGTGGTTCGAACTATCTGACGCGCACGATGCTCACCACGATGCGTGGTTCAATCATCGCCGATGTCCCGATGACTGAAGTGCAATTTGGGCTGCTCACTTCCGCATTTCTTTGGTGCTATGCCTTTATCAGCCCATTTGGCGGGTTCATGGCCGACCGCTTCAGTCGTCGCCAAGTTGTGATTGGTAGTCTGGTGGTGTGGTCAGCAATTACTGGCGTGACTGCTTATGCGCGAACCTTTGATCAATTCCTGGTCCTGCGTTCACTGCTTGGGCTCAGCCAAGCATTTTATATTCCCGCTGCGGTGGCTTTAATTGTTGATTATCACCGCGGCCCTACTCGTGCTTTGGCTACCGGAATTCATATGACGGGAATGGTCGTCGGTTCGACGATCGGCGGTATGGGTGGTTGGCTCGCTGAGCATCATGGCTGGAGTTATGCCTATACCACCATCGGTCTGCCTAATTTGGCTCTGGGCATCATCCTTTACTTCACCCTTCGGGAGCCGCCGCGGGAGGGACGCTCACTGCATGCAGGCGGTGAGGCCCCGGCGCGAATTCGCCTGAGTGAGGCTCTGCTAAATTTGATTAAGCCAGGACCATTTTATTATTTGCTTGGTTGTCAGAGCGTGCAGGGAGCGGTCAGCTGGATTATTATCGCTTGGGTGCCCACGATGCTGCGCGAGCAATTTAATCTCGCGCAAGGCGCCGCAGGATTTTCTGCGCTCGGCTGTCTTTATGGCGCGCAATTGGTCGGACTTTTAGTTGGCGGGTATGCTTCTGACCGGTGGAGTCGGCATAATCCGCGGGCTCGAGTGATTATACCGGCCATAGCAATTTTGCTGACCGCGCCCGCGTTCTGGCTGACCGGTTGGTTTCCGCTCATGATCTTCACCTTACTCAGTTTGCTGCTCTGGGGGCTCGCGATGGGTTTCTTAGGGGCCAATACTATGCCGATGGTCTGTCTCGTCGTTGATGCCCGCTACCGCGCCACGGCGATTGGCCTACTCAATTGCATCACGGCCATTTGTGGCGGGTTAGCTATTTATGGGGTCGGGGCCCTGCGTGATGCGCATATTGCCACTCATCTCATCATGACTTTTGCTGGCGTTGGGGTGATTTTATGCGGTGGTTTTCTTTGGTTACTAAATATTACCTTAAAAAAATCCGAGCTAGTCCCGGCGGTGGCCTCAAACTAAGGTGATCAAGCCGTATCCTGATTTTTGGTGAACCTCAGCCTCTACCCCTATGTCATCTTCCTCTGATTCCTCGACCGTAAATTACTCTGCAGAGACCCTGCGCGTATTTTGTCGTCAGCTCTTAATCGCCCTCGGGACCGCTGACGCGCATGCGCGCATCGTCGTGGATTCATTGGTGGGGGCGAATCTTCGAGGGGTGGATTCCCATGGCATTCAAATGCTCGCTACTTACATCCAGCAACTGCGGGCGGGCGGCATCAATATACCTGCTGCTGGTCGCGTGGTGCGTGAAGACGGGGTGTGTTTGCGCTACGATGGTCAAAATGGCCTTGGTCAAGTTGTCGCCGAGCAATGCACCGATCATGCCATTCGAATTGCAGGGGCCTTGGGCGTCGCCGTGGTGGTGACGAGTCATTCCAATCATTTTGGAGCCGGCGCCTGGTGGGGTGAGAAAATCGCTCGCGCTGGCTACATCGGCATCGTCATGAGCAATGCCTGTCCCGCCGTTGCTCCGTGGCAGGGGAAAACGGCCATCCTCGGCACGAACCCACTTTGCGTCGCGGTACCGAGCCGCGCTGGCTCTGGTCGTTGGTTGCTGGATATGGCCACGACGACGGTTGCGCTCGGTAAACTTACCAATGCGGCTCATCTTAATCGCACTACCATTCCTGCGGAATGGGGTTTCTTGGATGCTGAGCGAAAAGTGACCACGAGTACCGCGGCTGCCATCAAGGGAATTGACGGCGCACCCTATCCGTCTCCGATGGGAGGCTATAAAGGCAGCGCTCTCGCCGTCATGGTGGAGATCTTGTGCTCGGGTTTAAGTGGTGGCGCGATGGCGACCGAATTGCCGGTGTATCGTACGGGGGGTGATCCGCTCGGGATTAGTCACACCTTTATCGCGATCGATCCAGCGCGGTTTCTGGCCCCAGGCGAATTGGAGACCCGCGTCGATCGCTTGGCGCAGTTGGTCAAAGCGTCCGAGCCCGCTCCAGGGTATGATGAGGTCATGCTTGCTGGTGAACCGGAATGGCGCTGCGAGCGTCAACGCGAACAAGCGGGAATTCCCGTGCCCGTAAAACTTTGGCAACAACTCACCACGATCGCTGGTGAACTTAAAATCACCCCGCCGCGACCGGATTCGTCGCATCAATAGGAAAATTATTTATGAAAAAAATACGTTTTGGCATTATTGGTTCCGGGTACATGGGCAGCACTCACGCGGAGGCGGTGCGCCGTCTGCCGAATGCAGAATTAGTCGCCGTCGCGGGCGGTAGTCGCGCCCCTGCTTTGGCGGAGCGTTACAAAATGGCTTTTGAGGCGGATAAGGAAGCGCTGCTGCGCCGCTCAGACATTGATGCCATCGTCGTCACGACGCCGCATCACTTGCACGTGGAGGAAACGCTGTCCGCTTTAGCTAATGGCAAACACGTGCTCGTCGAGAAACCGCTAGCCACGAAGGTCGAGGATTGCGATCGCATGATTGCGGCGGCCGCACAAAAAAAGCTGACGCTGGCGGTGGGGTATCAGCAACGTTTTCGCGTGAATAATGCGCGCGCCTGTGCCCTCATTCGCGAAGGTGCGATTGGTCGGGTGTCGGCAGTGCAAATTTCGATGCCGATGTACGCAGGGGCTATTAAGGCAGGTGGGTTTGGCGGAAATTGGGCGTGGTGGAATGACCCCGCGAGTGTCGCTCATTTGCTCAACAGTGCGCCGCACGCGGTGGATCTGCTGCGCTGGTTCACAGGTGGCAATGTCGTCACGGTTTCCGCTTTCGCGCGCACCTTGCTTCCTGATGTGCCGGTGGAAGACACCACGATGGGTTTATTGGAATTTTCGACGGGCGCGATTTGTTCGATTTTCTCGAGTCGCGCTTTGCCGACGCCATCTTTCCCGGGCGAGGATTTCCGTTTTCGTATTACCGGCACCACCGGCCTGATTGATCTCGATCCTTACGGGGAGTTGCGACTCGCCGATGAGAAAGGTTGGCGCGTCATTTCGAAGCAGCCCACGGTCGGACATGAGGGCGCTAATTCTGCTTATGGCGATGTGCGGATGCAGGCCTACTGTGATCAACTATCAGCCTTCATTGGCGCGATCGAAGGCCGACCTGGCGAAGCCGGGACTGGAGCCGATGGTCGCGCCGGGGTGCAGGCTTGTGTTGCCATGCTCGAATCTTCCGCGAAGAAACAATGGATATTCTTGCCGCAAAATAAATGAGCCAGCGGGTTATTATCATCGGAGGCGGTATCGTGGGCTTAGCGGTCGCCCGCGAGTTACTCCTGCGCGTGCCCACGGCGCAGGTCACGGTTTTAGAAAAAGAGTCGAGGGTGGGCCGGCATCAAAGTACGCATAATAGCGGGGTCCTCCACGCGGGGCTGTATTACCAACCGGGTTCACTCAAGGCGCGGTTGGCCGTGCAGGGTATTCGCTTAATGACTGCTTTTTGCCAACAGCATGGCATCGCCCATGAAATTTGCGGCAAGGTGGTGGTGGCAACCTCCGCTCGTGAATTGCCGGCACTGGATAAGCTCTGGGAGCGCGGTCAGCGGAATGGACTACGCGCGGTGCGTCGTCTAACCCCGGAAGCTTTAAGAGAAATCGAACCGCATGTCTCGGGAGTAGCCGCACTCCATGTGCCG
>CAIOCT010000071.1 GCA_903856725.1 uncultured Verrucomicrobiota bacterium | reverse complement strand
TCGGTCGGCTGCGCTATGGTCGCCTCGCCGTAACCGGCTGGCTCGCCCATCGCACCGAAAAAATTAAACGCCTCACCGCACTCGTTGATGCCATCCAAGAATGTTCATTACTTTATGGACTGCCGCGGGCAGACATCGGGGGCGTCTTCGCCGATTTACCGGGACGGGAAAATTCTCAATTTATCGGCCACGTCGATTTGCCAGCTAATCAGAGTACGCCAGCTCTCCTAAAGATTTTTGCGGAACTCGATAATGGGGAAAAGCACCTCGCCTTTGCCCAGCGGTTTACTCCGCGAGTGATCGCGGGCGCCGACACGCCCCTCCCGCCCCTATCACGAATAACTTTTGGCCAAGCACTCTGGGCGCTTCGCGGATCAGCGCAGCGGCATGGATTATCCTTAGGCTCATGGCAGGACTTAGCGGCGAGCAGCCAAATTGCGTGGACCGCCTATCAGGCTGAAGCCCCCGCCAAATTAATTGAACGAAAAAACTTCCGGCCAGCAGTAGTGGCTCCCGTTAAGCCCTCCACCCGACCGCTACGCGTCCTGATCATAACCCATAATCTTAATTTCGAAGGGGCGCCGTGGTTTATTTTTGAACTCGCCCAGTATCTTGCCCGCCAACCGCACATCAAGGTGCGAGTGTTGGCCCCTCAGGCCGGTCCGCTGCGCGAGGTATTCATCGCGGCGGGAATGCCCGTCGATATTGTGGATCTCACCACCACCTTAGCCGCGAAGACTCCGGAGGACTTTAACCGCAATTTAACGGCGGCTGTTTCCGTCCATTGGCCCGAAGTCGATCTCGTCATCGCTAACACGATGGTTTCATTTTGGGCCGTTCATCTGGCAGCCATCGCCCAGAAGCCAACCCTGCTTTATGTTCATGAAAGCTCCCCTATTCGGCGCTTTTTTGAACCCTTGGTTAATGCCGCCCTCTTCCCGATCATTGAAGAGGCTTTTCGGGCCGCCACCCACGTGGTCTTTACCGCCAGCGCCTCGCAAACAGTTTTTAATTATCTCGATACCCGCCGTCATTTTCGTCTCCTCCCGAGCTGGGTTGATGTTGGCCGCATTGATGCATTCATCGCCGCGCACGATAAAATCGCGCTCCGCCGCAAGCATGGACTCGATCCGGCGGCCGTGCTACTCGTTAACATCGGCTCGATTTGCGAACGCAAGGGTCAGCACATTTATCTGCGCGCGGCTGAGTTGCTCCAACAGGAATTACGCTACACCTACCCTGGACAGAAAATTCAGTTCGTCATGGTAGGCGCGCGCCCCGGCCTCTATCTCGATTCGCTCAAGCAAGAAGCCGCCCTCCATCAATTAGCAGAGATCGTTTTCCTCCCTGAGAGCGGCGAGATTTATGATTTCTATCTCCTCGCAGATATTTTTGTGTGCACCAGCTTCGAAGAGTCCTTTCCGCGAGTGCTCCTGGAGTCCGCGGCCTTCCGCCTGCCCATTATTTCCACCAACGTTAATGGGATCGCCGAAATGCTCGCCCCCGATGAAGCTTGGCTCATCCCGCCGGGCGATCGCTACCAGCTCGCCGAAGCGATTAAGGCCGGGCTCGCTGCTCATTTTTCTCATGATACCCGACGAGCTGATAAAGCCCGCACCAGCGTGGAAAGAAAGTATCACGAAGCGCATTCCCTCCCCCAGCATACGGCGCTCGCCTTCCAAGCGGTCCAGAGAAACTCTTAAGCATGCGCGAAACGGACCCCCATTGCTCCAACATTGAATGGCCCGCCGCCCATCAGCGGGTGGCAGGACCCGTCATTTGGATC
>CAIOCT010000070.1 GCA_903856725.1 uncultured Verrucomicrobiota bacterium | reverse complement strand
CGGCACGACCTTCCTCAATGCGCGTTATCCCATGCGTGAGCCGGTTGTGCGGGGCGCGACGGTGGGCAATCATGTCGTGATAGGCGGTGGAGTTACCATCGGCCCGGGGATCACGATTGGTGACAACGTATTTATTGGGGCAGGGGCAACGGTGCTGAAAGATATCCCCGCTAACTCACTCGCGTATGGTTCACCGGCGAAGCACAAACCTCTGCCCGAAAAATTCGGAACGAAAAATGATCCGCGCCAAATATTTTGTGGCCTAGACCTTTGGGATAACCGTCCCACCGATGACACGTGGCAGGATGAAGATTTCCCCGGTCGGGGGTGATATCAAGAGGGCCTGTCGTTGTTATACATCCATACTAATCAATGAAAATTACTTCTATTCGGATGATGCGTCTGTGGGGACCGCGCAATCATGGGGTGGGTGGGGGGACCGCGAAGATTGCTCGGGTGGTGGTCCGGGTGGACACGGATTCAGGTATTTATGGGCTCGGGGAATGCGATGATTTTATGGGCGTGCGCCAGGGGATCGCTTACCTCGATGAATATTTTCGGGGCCGCGATCCTTTCAGCATCAATGCCATTGTCTCGGAAATGCTTTATGGCACGCAGGCCCCTAATCCAGCCGGCGCACCACGCGGTCCGATGGGAAAAAATAATATCAACGCGGTGAGCATGTGCTCGCCGACGGCGACGCCTTGGGGCCCTGTCGTCTGGGCCGCGAGCGGCGTCGAGATCGCCCTGTGTGATTTACTCGGGAAAGCGCTCAAGACGCCGGCGTATAATCTTCTGGGCGGAAAATTTCGTGACCACGCCCGCGTTTATTTGGATCGGAGTTCGCCCGACGACATTACTGATCTGGGGGCCTGGGAGAAGATGGCGGCAGAGACGGTTGCCTCCGGTTTTACCCAGATGAAATTCGATATCGATTTCATGGCGACGGAATGCGTGCAGGATGTTTGGAATCGCTCGCTGTCACTGCGGCAAATCAATCGCATCGTTGAGCGCTTGACGGTCGTGCGGCAAGCGACGGGGCCGGATTTTGAAATCTGCGTCGATTGCCATATGCAGTATAATATTCCGGATGCGATCCGTGTCGCGCAAGCGCTCGCGCCCCTGCAGCTGCTTTGGCTGGAAGATCCCACGCCCATCACCAATCCTGATTCTTGCGCACAGGTGCGGGCCAAAAGTCCGGTGCCAATTTGCATCGGGGAAATGTTTATTGCGGAACAATTCCGCCTCTTTGTCGATGCGGGCGCCTGTGATGTGCTGCACCCCGACGTGATGTTTTGTGGCGGCATGCATGAGCTTCGTCGAATCGCAGATTTCGCAGAGCTCAATCACCTACCGGTGGCCTTTCATGGCAACGGTGGCGCCTTGGCGACGATTGCGGCGGCGCACGTCGGCGTCGCTTCGCGTAATTTTCTTGGGCTTGAATATCATTTTATCGAGACGCCGTGGATTGGCGGATTTGTCCGCCGTGACGTCCCGTTGTTTCGCGATGGGCAAGTGGTGATGACGGATGCTCCCGGACTTGGGGTGGAACTTGATCGCGAGGTGTGTCGCCAACATTTAGCGCCGGGTGAATCACTGTTTGATTAAACTTATTTTGCTTTGACGATTCCAGTCATGACACCCGCTCTGCTCACCATTGCCACCCATGCGAAGTTTGCCGCTGAGTTAGCGCGGGAGCTCACCATCCCTCACCAACTCAAAACTTTTACGGACGAAAATGATGCGGCGATGGCTGAGTTGCTGGGTAAGGTGGATGTTTTGGTCTGGGGCGCATTTAAATCTGCTTGGAAAAATCCCGGGGTGAGTGCGTTGCGCGTTGTTCATTCCACGGGAGCGGGCACCGATGGGATTGAGTTCGCCGGACTCCCCGCTGGTTGCACCGTCTGCAATGTCTATGGGCATCAGTGGGGCGTCGCAGAGCATGCCTTTTTGCTGATGATGGCCCTGCATAAAAATTTATTCGGCTTGGATGCTGCTTTGCGCAAGGGCAACTGGACCCCGCAGCGGCCTTATCTCCCTGAATTGCGCGGGCGGAATCTCCTGATTCTCGGGCTCGGGCACATTGGGCAGGAGTTGGTCCGCTGGGGCAATTTTTTGGGGATGAAGATCACCGTCCTGACGCGCACGCCTAGCCAAGTACGGCCGGATATTCCCGGGCTGCCTTTCGTGGGCGGATTAGCGGATTTACCGCAGCATTTGCCGCTGGCAGATTTTGTGGTCGTGGCGATTCCGGCCGCCTCGGGCACGATTGATCTGATCGGGGCCCAGGAATTTGCGCTCATGAAGCCCACGGCATTTATTATCAATGTGGGCCGGGGGCCGGTCATTAACGAAGATGCCTTGTATCAAGCGCTCCAAGGTAAGCAAATAGCAGGGGCGGGCTTAGATGTTTGGTACCAATACCCAGCGGCGGGCCAAGATCGCCAGCCCGCGCGACTGCCTTTCCACTCATTGGATAATGTCATCATGACGCCGCATAAGCCCACGGCTGAAACGATGGCTTACCGGTGGAAAGAGATCGCCGAAAATATTGCTCGTTTCAGTCGCGGTGAGACGATGCGTTGCATTGTCCGTGCAAATTAATTCTCTGATTTAGTTTATTTTATTTAACCACCATCAACCCAACCATTCGATGATCCTCGATACACTCCGCCAAGGGAGCCATTATAACGCGCTATCGCCTCGCTTTGAAAAAGCTTTTGCTTTTTTGCGGCAGGTTACTGACCAAACTTCAGTTGGTCGCCACGATATTGCGGGAGATGATATTTTTGCGCTCGTGCAGCGTAATGTCACTAAGCCGGTGACCGAGCGGCAGTACGAATCCCACCGCAAATATATCGATATTCAATATATTCAGCGCGGCCGTGAAGTCATGTATTGGGCGCCGCTGCCCCTGCTCACGAATGTCACGATGCCCTTTGATCCGGCGCAAGATGCCGCGCTTTATGGGCTGATTGCAGAAGGCGTGCCGGTGCAAGTAAGCGCTGGGCAGTTCACTATCTTTTTCCCTGAAGATGGCCATATCCCCTCCTGCGCTTGGGGTGAGTCGGCAGAAGTATTGAAAGTGGTCGTCAAGGTGCGGGTGTGATCATTGACGATTACGATTTAATTCTAGCATGAAAACCTCATCGCGGCGGTTAGCTTTACGCTGGTGGTTGGCGGCAACCATCAGCTTGGGCTGGCTGCTGGCGGTGGGCATGGCTGCGGCCGGTCCGACTGGACCCAGCAAATACGGAACCTTTCAGCCTATGACGCCAGCGCAGGCGCAGGCGGTGCGGCCAGCATTTGCTGAAGTAGCTGATATCCCCGCACTGCCTCGCGTGCTGCTCATCGGTGATTCAATTTCAATTGGCTATACCTTGGCGGTGCGGGCGCAGTTAGCGGGGCGCGCGAATGTGCATCGTCCGAGTGAAAATTGCGGATCCACCGGCTACGGGCTGGAGCGTCTGGAGACGTGGCTCGGGGCGGGACCCTGGGCGGTGATTCATTTCAATTTCGGCCTCCACGATTTAAAGTATCTGGATGCGCAGGGGAATTACGTAACGCCGGAGCAAGGCCAACAATTAGTTCCGGTCGGGGAGTATGAGGCTAATTTGCGGAAGCTGGTGCAGCGACTGCAGCAGACGGGGGCCCAGCTTATCTTCGCTACGACCACGCCGATCCCCGCGGGCAGTGCGGGTCGCGTCGAGGGGAGTGAGCTAATCTACAATGCGGCGGCGGGTCGCGTGATGCGCTCGATGAAGGTCGCGGTCGATGATCTCCATGCCCACGCGCTCGCTCGGCAGGGTACTATTCAGCTGCCCAAAAATGTGCATTTTACTCCGGCGGGCTCAGAGGAGCTCGCGGAGTTGGTTACGCAATCCATTCTGAGCAAATTAACTCCTTAATTTATTTTATGTCTGCTTCTACCCTCCTTGATTCTCCCGCTAAAATATTGGCCACGGCGGTTGTGCCGTGGACTGATCGTTACGAATTTGATGAGCCGATGTTTCGTCGGCAGGTTCAGGCAATCGCGAAAAATTTAACGCGGCACATCTACATTTTTGGGACCGCGGGTGAAGGTTATGCGGTAACCGAAAAGCAATTCGATCAAATCACGCAGTCTTTCTGGTCCTGCGCGCAGGAGGCGGGCGTCACTCCTATGGTGGGATTAATATCGCTCTCCTTGCCGACGATCATCGAGCGGATCGAACGCTGTCGGGCGCTGGGCTTTCGGTTATTCCAGCTGTCGCTGCCGTCTTGGGGTGCGCTCAATGATCAGGAGCTCGATCGTTTTTTTGCAGAAACGTGCGGACGGTTTCCGGACTGCCAATTCCACCATTACAATTTGCTGCGCACGAAGCGGCTGCTGACCGCGGTTGATTATCAACGTCTGGCTGATGCTCATCCTAATTTTATCGCGGTGAAAGCGGGCTCCGCTGATCCGGCGGTGATTGCTGATTGGTTGAAGGTGGCGCCGCGGTTGCGCTTTTTCCTGACCGAATTTGGCTACACGATCGCCCGGCGCACGCACGATGTGGGCTTCTTAATTTCTTTGGCCTCAGTTAATCCGGTGCGGGCCAAAGCTTTTGTGGCGGGCGATGATGCCCTGCGGGTGGCGGAGGGGGCGGCCTTCACGGCGATGGGCGCCATGCTGAAGGAGCTTTCGGCCGGCAAGTACCACATCGATGGCGCCTACGATAAGATGCTTTATCGGGTGTCTGATCCAAAGTTTCCGCTCCGGATGTTGCCGCCCTATGCGGGCGCGAGCGACGCGGACTTTGCCCATTTTCTCGCCGGACTACCGGCCGGGTGGCGCCCGTGATGGGTTGAGCTATGAGCTTCTAAATAATTTGTTAATGAACACCTCGTGCGCTGTTTATTTTTAATTTTTTTCACGTTCGCGTTGCTGCAGGCTAACGAGGCCGATCGCACGATCGGGCCGTCCGCCGGGGAGGTGCCCTTGCAGGTTATCAGACCAGCGCAGCCCATCGAGTTTGCCCGCGCTCGGATCACAGAGGCTTGGGCGGTTTATGCTGATCGGCTAACTTTTGGTCGCGGGCAAACGCTCGCGCTCTTGGATGATGGTTGCACGCTCGCTAAGCCGGAATGGCAGGCGATCGTGGCCGGACTCCCGAAGGTGCGAGTGACTTATGATGCGGTCGATGGTGATAATGATCCTAAGCATGAAGGCAAAGGGTACCACGGCACGACGATCGGCATACCCTCGTCGGTCAATTACCAGGGGCTCCGCGGCGTTGCGTATAATAACCAGCTCGCCATCGTGCGCAGTTTAGAATGTTGCCATGGGACATTAGCGGATAGCGCTCCGTTGGCCCGTGCGCTGCAATGGGTAATCGATCATCATCGCGAGTATCATATCACGACGGTGAATTTAGCTCCGGTCGACGATCAGGCTCATGCGGTGCCAGTGCCGAGTGCGATTGATGACAAATTAGCGGAACTGCGCGCGCTGGGCATTTGGGTGAGTGCACCGGCGGGTAACCACAATTACACCACGGGTATTTCTTGGCCGGCCATTCAGCCCAACTGTTGGGCGATTGGAGCGGTTAAGTCTGGGGAAGATGTCGTTATTCTAGACCGCCACGCAAAGGTTGCTCTCCTAGTGCCAGCTGCGGCCACCAGTTCTTCTAATGCAGTCGTATGTGGGGCGGCGATGCTGCTGCGCGAAGCGATTGAGGTGAGTGGCTATCGCTGGGAGGCGGAGGGCAAGAATATCGTCGAGGTGATGATGAGAATTTTTCAGATCACCGGAAAATCAGTGGAAGATTCGGTGACGAAGCAGACCTACCGGCGGCTCGATCTTATGGCGGCCCTTGATCATGTCTTCGCGCCGCGGTCGCCAGCAAAATCATGACAATCATTTTCGTGTATAGCCGACTACACAACAATGCGCGCTTGGATCGTCGTCATTCTCGTTTATCAAAAGAGTTACTTTAGGTTTCAGAACATAATTCCCATTAAGCCCATGAAGATATATTTAATTGCTCTGATCATTTCTGCAGCCGCCACGACTACTTTTGCCGGCACCATATTGCCTAAACCGGTGGTGCAGGAAATAAAAGCAACCGCCCCGCGCGTGAATATTTTGGGCGCAAAGATTGTCGCTGCGCCGGCGTTTGCGGGAGCGGCTGAGCAATTAAAGGCACAACTCGGGGGCGGTGGTGCAGCCATCATCCACTTGGTACAGGTGACCGGCTCTGTGCGTAGTTTTGAGTTAGGGCCAGAAGGTTATGGAATTGAGGTAACGCCAAAGGGGGAAATTGTCATTTCAGCTCAGACCGAAGCGGGGGCATTTTATGGGACAATTTCTCTGATGCAGTTGGCTGATCGCCGCGCCGATGGATTGTGGGTTCCTGAGGGTGTGGTGCTCGATCAACCGCGCTTTAGTTGGCGTGGAGTCTTGATTGATGAGGGGCGGCACTTCATGGGGAAGCCCGAGGTTTTGCGGATGCTTGATTTGATGGCCTTGCACAAACTAAATGTCCTGCACTGGCATCTCACTGAGGATCAAGGCTGGCGCGTAGAAATTAAAAAATGGCCCAAGTTAACCACGGTAGGTTCGCAGCGGGCATCCTCGCCGCGGATGGGCAATCGTCAGCAAGCTGATGGCCTACCTTACGGTGGTTTTTATACTCAGGCCGATTTGCGGGAGGTGGTGGCGCATGCGGCGAAGTTGCACATTACCGTCGTGCCGGAAATTGAGATGCCGGGTCACGCCGGCGCGGCGATTGCGGCCTATCCCCAATTGGGTAACACCGATATTCCTCATTTTGATCCTCAGGTGATCACGAGTTGGGGCGTGAAGCATTATATTTTCGCGCCCAAGGAAGAGACCTTTGCGTTTATTGATGATGTCTTGGCTGAACTTTGTCCTATTTTTCCCGGCGCCTATTTCCACATTGGCGGGGATGAAGCGGCGAAGAGTCAGTGGGAGGCCTCACCCTTTGCGGCCGAAGTGATGCGTCGCGAGCACCGGAAGAATGCGCATGAATTACAGGCTTATTTTATTGGGCGGGTGGAGAAATTGCTCGCAGCCCGCGGGAAAAAATTAATCGGCTGGGATGAAATTCAAGAGGGCGGGCTTTCTAAAACTGCGACCATGATGGTCTGGCGTGATTGGAAGTGGGCCCAATTAGCGGCTGAACTGGGCAACACCATGGTGATGGCGCCATCCAGCCATACCTATATTAATTTTAGCCAAGGCGTGACCCCAGATGATCCCCGGTTTGATTGTTGGGGTGGGTTGCTGACGCTTGAGCAAGTTTACAGTTTTGAGCCAATTCCCCCGGCATTTACCGCGGCGCAGCAGAAGCTCGTGCTCGGATGTCAGGCGCAACTCTGGTCTGAATATATTTATAACGGCGCCAAGCTCGAGTATATGGCTTTTCCGCGACTCTGTGCTTTAGCCGAGGTAGCGTGGTCTAGCAAAGGGTCACGTTCGTGGCCGGAATTTAAAGGCCGTCTCGATGAGCACTTAAGGCGGTTGGACCTTTTGAAAGTTAATTACCGTCGGGAAGACGGGTCCCCGGCGGTTACCGATCGGCTGGGGCGTGGAGAATAATTTTTAACTTAATCGCTCAGGAACCATCAGAAATTATGAAAAATACCTTAGCTTTTGAGGCCTTGCGTGAGCGTTACGATCAAGACGGTTTTGTAATTGTACGAGGGCTTTATGAGCCAAATGTTTTCCGCGAAATTCAAACCCAGCTCGAGCGGTATGTGCGCGAGGTCGTCCCCACGCTGCCCAAGGATGCTGCTTTTTTTGATGATTATGCTAAGCCCGAAACGCTGCGGAAGATGCAGTCCCTCAATCGTCACGATAGCTGGTTTGCTGATTTCATTTTAAAAGGCGCGCATGTTTCCTTGTTGGAATATCTGCTCCGCGATCAATTTAGTCCGCAGGGTATCGAATGGTTTAATAAACTACCCTACGACACTCAGGCGACCCCCGCGCATCAGGATGGATTTTACTGGTGCCGAAAACCCAATATAGCCTGTGGCTTGTGGATCGCGCTCGATCCGGTGGATCGGGAGAACGGTTGTCTCTGGTACGCCCGCGGCTCGCAACGGGGTGGAATCCTCCCGCATGCGGGCAGTGGCGTCCTCGGCTTCAGTCAGGGTTTACAAAATTTTGATCCGCGCAGCGTAGATGCCGTGCCGATCGAACTCGCGCCGGGCGATGCGGTCGTGCATTCGTCGGCGACGATCCATTGGACCGAGGTCAATCGAACTGCGCGGCACCGGCGCGCCCTCGCGACCTTCTGTTTTGGGGCTTCGACGGTTCGCGATGAAGAGGCTTTTGCTCGTTACAAAGATAGTCTGAAGCTGCAGCTCGAAAAACGTGGGATACCTTCCACCAGCTAAAGCTGAGTTTAAAGCCGTGCAATTCTTACCCCCCCCATAAAATGAAAAACTGCCGGCTGGTTCTTGGTCTTTCTTTGCTCAGATTCTGCGTGATTGGTAACGCCGCAGAAACACCTTTGCCGGCCGCGGAATCCGCCCCGGTATCCGCTTATCCGCGGATTGATCTGGCACCCCAATATAAGGTCGTAGCGGGCTGGCCGGCCAAGCCCGCGAACATCGAATGGGGTGGCATGCCTTCCATCGCGGTAGATGGTGATGATAATGTTTGGATATTTACTCGGAAGAATCCGATGGTGCAGATCTACGCCTCGGATGGTCGCTATCTCGGGGGCTGGCGGGAAGAGAATCCTAAGGCCGTGCCGCATGCATTGAAATTTGACCGCGAGGGCAACGTTTGGCTCGTCGATGCCGGCTTACATGTCGTGCGCAAATACTCTCGTGATGGTCGATTGCTGCAAGTGATCGGAACGCTCGGCGAACTCGGGGAAGACGCCACGCATTTTAATAGTCCCACGGACATCGCGTTCGCTCCCAATGGCGATATTTTTGTCTCCGATGGCTACGGCAATAATCGGATCGCCCGATTCGATGCCACGGGCCGATTCATCAAGGCGTGGGGTAAGCTCGGGGTAACGCCTGGATTATTTAGTATTCCCCACGCGTTAGCTTTTGATTCAAAGGGACGCTTATATGTGGCGGACCGTAATAATGTCCGCATTCAAATCTTTGATGTCGACGGGCAGTTGCTTGATGTCTGGTCGAATATAATTGTGCCGTGGGGCTTCTGGATTTCGCCGCAAGATGAAATCTGGGTCTGTGGTTCCACGCCGATGCCATGGCTGACTGATCCGCGCTATCCCACCGCGCCACTCGGCTGTCCGCCGCAAGATCAGTTGTTTGCTAAATTTGATCCGGCGGGGCGAATGCTGCAGTTGACGATGATTCCGAAAGGAGTGGATGGGCAGGAAAAGCCGGGCGAGCTCAATTGGTTTCACACCATGGCGATCGACAGCAAGGGCGACATCTACGCGGGTGATATTATTGGCAAGCGGGCCCAAAAATTTATTCGGCGATGAAATCGACACCCACTCGATCCCTGCCAGCGGAGCGTCCTTTGTGGATTTTTGCGACGCTCTGGTCGTTGCGGCAATATCCGACCAAAGCGCGGGAATGGTCGTGGGCGAAGAAATTCTCCATGATTCGATCGGCTGGTTTCGATGGAGTTTTTGCTCCGCCGCAGCCCTATGTGGCTGAGCGCGGCACGCTTCGCTATTTAGCCGTAACGAGTATTGATGACGCCCAAAAAATTGCGCCAGCCTTGCAGGCCGCGAAGGCGCTGGGGGCGGTGGCGATTGATATTCAATTGGGTGATTATGATACACCGGTTGCGGACGCGGTTAAATTAGCACTGCGCATTCGCGCCGTAGCCCAAGAGCTCGCGTTGCCGTTCGCGATTGAGACGCACCGCGATACTTTTACTGAGACCCCCGAGTCGACGGTGGCCTTAGCCCGCGGGTATCACCGGGTAACCAAGGAAGTATTACCACTGTGTCTCGATCACTCGCATTTTGCGATTATCCGTCATCTCGCCCCAGGCACTTATTGGGAGCGGCTCAGTCAGCCCTCGGAGTTGTTAGCCGCCGCTACGCAATTTCATCTGCGGCCATTTAATGGCCATCATTGTCAGATTCCTGTTTTAAACGCAGCCGGCCGGCGCACGCCCGAGTACCGTGACTGGCAGGTCTATTGCGCAGCATTATTCGCGTATTTGCAGGGGCAGAAAGCTCGCACCCCGGTCTTGGTGGTCCCGGAGATCGGTCATGCCGCGCCATCGTATGGATTAAGTTGTTTCAGTGACACGTGGCGTGATGCCCAAACCCTCGGCCTTGATTTACGCAAGCAGTGGCGCGCGGCCGTATAAATTTATGCATATATTTTTTTACCCCTTAACAATCGCCAGCTTTTTGAGTGCGGCGATGGCGACAAGTTTGCCGGCTGCTCCAGCCTCACTGCAGGTAGGTATTCGAGCGGAAAACAACCCGACGACCTTGCAGGCAGATGCGCGGGTTCAGCTTAAATTTGGCGCTGAACAGTTCGTGCTCGCGGGGGGGCTCCAGCCCTCGATGCTTTACACGCGGGAAGGGGCTTTGGTAGTGCAAGCGCAACTGCCGGAGAAGCCATTTCCGTCCCAGCGGCTTACTTATCACAGTGCGATGGGCACGGTGATTTCTCGGGATGAGGGCAAGACGTGGAATCGCGTCCCTTTAAAGCCGGGCGAAAATGGCGTAAATCTGGAGGGCGGGGGGATTCAGCTACGGGATGGCTCCCTGCTCGCGCTTGATTCTTACGTCGTGCCTGGGGCAGAACCAGGCCAAGGCGTGGGGCAGTTATATTTCTCTCGAGGCGATTGGCTGAAGTTGGAGGGGCCAATTGATATCACGTTCAATTTACCTGGAGTTAATTTTCACGGATCAAGTGATGATGGAGGGCATCCCCATACCGCCGTACGGCTCCATCGCCGCATCTTGGAACTGCCGAATGGTGATCTGCTGACGACCCTGTACGGGTGGTTTGCGGGCGACAACACGCCTTCAGCTTACATGGCAACGATGCACAAGACACGGGTCGTGCTCCTGCGTTCTAAGAATCGCGGACGACATTGGGAACTCGTTTCGACCGTTGCGGCGAATGGCACGGTGGGGACGGAAGGCTTTGATGAAGCCGTGCTCGCCCGAATTAATACGGGTCCGCACACGGGTCGGCTGATCTGTCAAATGCGCACGGGGCGCGAGCAGCGCGAGACAGTTTCGGACGATGAAGGTCGCACGTGGGTGACTGCGTATCCGCGAATTTACGCCGATCTTGATGTTTACCGCACAGAAAAGTGGATCGAGATGTTTAGGGGCGTAAAAGACAAACACGGTCAGTTAATTGAAAATAATCCGATCGAAATGATCGGTGCCGTGGTCGATCCAGATCTGCTGGTTTTGCGCAGCGGAATCGTGGTGGCCTCATTTGGCGTACGCGTGCCGCCTCGCGCCTGCTGGCCCCGGGCGGAACATCCGTGGAACGGAAACTATCTCGCCATCAGTCTCGATAGCGGGGTGACGTGGAGTCACGTGGTGCGGATGACCTCCGGCGTGTTGACGACGCATTACACCGCCATCGAAGAATCCCCGATCGATAATCGCATCTTTTTTGCTTATGACCTTGGCTCTTGGGGCAGCCCCAAAGGCCGCGCCACCTTTGGCCGGACCATCGATATTACTCTCAGCAAAAATTAACTCTACTCCACTTAT
>CAIOCT010000069.1 GCA_903856725.1 uncultured Verrucomicrobiota bacterium | reverse complement strand
TCCCTACCACAGTCAGGCACTCGACTTCCCCCCGCGCAATCTGCCGCTCAATCCTTATCAGCAACGTTACGCGCAGACGCCGCGGCCTTTTCATGCCATCGTCTTAACGCACAATCTGAATTACGAAGGCGCGCCTATTTTTATCTTCGAACTCGCGCGTTATCTTGCCGAGCAACCCGGGGTGCGCATCACGATTGCTTCACCGCAAGATGGTCCGCTGCGGGCGCGCTTCGAGCAACTCGGTTTGAAAGTAGAGCTGTGGGATGCGCGCGCGCTGACTGCCGCCCAGACGCCGACTGAATTTGCGGCGGCCTTGAAAAAATTTGCCGCCACGCGGACTTGGCCGGAGATCGATCTCTTCGTAACGAATACCATGCTCACGCACTGGGGCATTCACCTCGCGGCGCTCCTCGACAAGCCATCGGCGCTCTACATTCACGAAAGCAATACGGTGAAACGCTTCTTTGCGCCCCTGCTGCCACCGTTAATGCACGCGACCGTCGAAGCGGCTTTCGCGCTCGCCACTCGCGTTATCTTCACGGCCCGCTCGACCCACGACATCCACCAGGAACATAACGCTAACGATAATTATCGCACTCTTCGCAGCTGGGTCGATTTTGGCCGCATCGAGCAATTTAAAGCAGCGCATGAGCGGACGGCGCTGCGGCGCAAACACGGACTCGATCCGGATGCGGTGCTAGTCGTCAACATCGGCTCCGTCTGCGAACGCAAGGGCCAGCATATTTATATTCGCGGCATCGATTTGCTCGGCAAGGAACTCGCAACGCTGCATCCTGGGAAAAAAATCCAGTGGGTGATGGTTGGGGCCCGCGAAGGACTTTACATGGAGACGTTGCTTGAGGACATCCAACTGATGGGTCTCCACGAGGTGAAGATTTTCCCCGAGACCGGAGAAATTTATGATTTCTATCAACTCGCGGACATTCTGGTCTGCACGAGCTTTGAAGAATCGTTTCCGCGGGTGCTTTTAGAGGCGATGGTGTTTGGCCCGCGGATTGTCAGCACCGATGTCAACGGCATCGCCGAAATGCTGACCAACACCGACGAGGCCTACCTCGTGCCTGCCGGTGATCCCTTTAAATTGGCCACGGCGCTCAAGGCGGCGCTCGCCGATCATTTTGCCGGTAATGAAAAAATGATCTCGATGGCCTACGCGCGCGCCGCCCGCAACTACCACCAGACCCGAGCACTGCCCCAGCATTTACAAGTAATCCGCGAAGCTTGGTTGGGTTAAGGATCATGTGATGCAAGAAACCCCCACCAGTTTCAGTCACCTAGAATCTCCGATCGCCGGCGCAACGCTCCCCGCAGGTCAGCACATGTTGCGCGGATGGGTTTGGCCCAAAGCAGGCGGGCTGTTTGTCGATGTTCGTGCTCGCATCGGTAGTCATATTTTCCCCGGAATCCACGGTCTACCCAGGGCGGATCTGGCGCTGCACTTTCACACCGGACAGGCGGTAGCGTTAGCGGAATTTTACGTAGTGGTTACGCTAACCGCGGGTCGCGCACAGCTCTTTCTCGAGGTGCTGAGCATCGAAGGAGCCTGGTCAATTTTTCAAACGATCCACTACGATGTCACGACGACGCTG
>CAIOCT010000068.1 GCA_903856725.1 uncultured Verrucomicrobiota bacterium | reverse complement strand
GCTTGATGTCGCTCGTTTCATGGCCGCGTTCGTCGCTAATCCGCGCGCGGGCGAAGTCTATAATTTAGGCGGCGGCAAGGCGAACAGCACCTCCATTCTCGAAGCCTTTAAAATCACGGAGAAATTTACTGGGAAAGCCCAAATCCATACCTACGTGGATCAAAACCGCGCTGGGGACCACATCTGCTATTATTCTGATCTCCGCAAAATGCGCACCCACTATCCGCAATGGGACATCACCCAATCGCTGGAATCTACAATTGGCCAAATTGTGAATGCCTGGAAAGTCCGAAGCCAGACATCCTGAGCTAATCAGGCCAGAGTGCTGATTTCCCGCTTCACCTGCTCCCTCGGGTGTGTTTCCTTGGTGATTAATGCGTATCTTGATTTCTGGCATCTGCGGCTTCGTCGGGAGCACCGTCGCGCGCGAGCTGCTAGCGGCGGGGCATCAGATCACGGGTTTTGACAATTACATCCGCGCCGGCAGCGAGACCAATCGGGAGCCGTTAGAAAAATTAGGGGCAAAAATTATTACAGCTGATCTACGCTATGCTCGAGAAATCGATGCGTTGCCCGCGGCTGATTTTGTGATCGATGCCGCCGCCAATGCGAGCGTGCTCGCTGGCGTTGACGGGAAAACCAGCAGCCGTGAACTCGTTGACCACAATCTTGTAGGAACGATTAATCTCTTGGAGTACTGCAAAGCAAAACAAGCGGGCTTCATTCTCCTTTCGACGAGCCGAGTTTACTCCATTGCCCCGCTCACCGCCTTGCCCGTAACGCCCATCCAAGGGGCCTTCCGCCTCGCTCTAAACACTGCCGCCCCCGTGCCAGGGGTCAGCGCGGCCGGACTAGACGAAACCTTTGCCACCACAGCCCCCATTTCACTCTACGGCGCGACCAAACTTGCCTCAGAAGCACTCGCCCTAGAATACGGCGAAGCCTTCGACTTTCCCGTTTTCATCAATCGCTGCGGCGTGCTCGCGGGAGCTGGTCAATTTGGCCGCGCTGATCAGGGGATCTTCGCCTACTGGATCAATGCGTGGCTACGCCAGCGCCCGCTCAAATACCTCGGCTTCGGCGGCCACGGCTATCAAGTGCGCGATTGCCTGCATCCGCGCGATCTTGTCCCCGTCCTCGAAAAACAATTCCGGGCCCCCGCTCTGGCAGCAAGCGATCGGATCGCCAATTTCTCCGGCGGCGCAGAGTCAGCGATGTCACTTAAACAACTGAGCGACTGGTGTAGTCAGCGTTTTGGCCCGCAACCAGTCGTGGCTGACGGCTCCGCGCGACCTTTTGATATTCCCTGGATTGTGCTCGATTCCACCAAAGCAGCGGAAATCTGGTCTTGGCAACCGACGACTATCACGACGGAAATATTAGAGGGAATTGCCCAGCATGCAGAAAAAAACCCCGACTGGCTTGATCTCTCTGCCCCACGATAAAAATTCACTATTCTATGGTCAGCACCCAGCAGGAACTCTCAAAAATCTACCACCGCCGCTTTGTGCGCACCGCAGCCTATCGCAATCGCGTCTGGCAAGTGCTGACCCGTAATTTTTTCAATCAGTGGATTCAATCAACGGCTACAGTCCTTGATCTTGGCTGCGGCTACGGAGAATTCATCAATAATATTCCGGCTCAGCGAAAATTGGCCATGGACCTCAATCCTGATGCGCCGAAGCACCTCGATCCGAAGGTGGAATTTTTGCATCAAGACTGCTCCGCCCCTTGGCCATTAGCGGAAAATAGCCTCGATGTGGTTTTCACCAGTAATTTCTTTGAGCACCTCCCCAATACCGAATGTCTTAATCGGACTCTCGCCCAAGCCCTGCGCTGCCTAAAACCCGGCGGCCGACTCATTGCGATCGGGCCCAATATTAAATATTTGCACGGTGAATATTGGGATTTTTATGATCACCATGTGTACTTGACGGAAACCTCGCTAGGCGAGGCCCTCGAAATTGCCGGGTATGAAATTGAGGTTATAACACCGCGGTTTCTCCCTTTCACCATGGTCGCTGCGCCTGAATATCCCATGTTTTTTGTCCGACTTTACCTCGCCCTGCCTAAGCTTTGGTGGGTCCGAGGTCGCCAATTCCTGCTCGTTGCCCGCAAACCTGGCGACTGAGGTCAGCAACGCATGACTACATTCACTTCGCCTTTGCCGACCTTGACGCTCTATAGCATCGTCATACCCGCCCACAACGAAGAAGAATCCCTGCCGCATACCGTCCGAGATATTTATCAAGCCATGGTGCAGGCGGGAGTGCCCCATGAAATTGTCATCGTGGACGACGGTAGCCGCGACCGAACCTGGGGCGTGTTACAAGAATTAAAAACCGCGATCCCGACCCTGGCTCCAGTCCAAAACAAAGGATTAAACGGTTATGGCCGGGCAGTTATTTATGGTCTGAACCAAATTAAGGGTGATGCCTGTGTCATTATGATGGCCGACGCTTCTGATGACCCTGCGCAAGCAGTTCGTTACTGGCAGGAATTAAATAGCGGCTGGGATTGCGTGTTTGGCAGCCGCTTCATCAAAGGGGGAGAGGTCATTGATTACCCTCGCGTAAAACTATTCGTTAACCGCCTCGCCAATTTCTTGGTGCGCATTGGTTTTAATATTCCGCTCAACGATACCACCAATGCGTTCAAAGCCTACCGCCGTACCGCGATTGATGGATGCAGACCATTTCTCGCTTCTCACTTTAATCTCACCGTAGAACTACCGCTTAAAGCCATCGTCCGTGGTTACAGCTGGAAGGTAGTTCCTATTTCCTGGCGGAATCGTAAACACGGAGTCGCTAAATTAAAAATCAGCGAAATGGGCAGCCGCTATTTTTTTATCTGCGCCTATGTTTGGCTAGAGAAATACTTCAGCCGCGGGGACTACAAAAAGCGCTAGGGCGACAGATTGCTCTTGGCCCCCCCCCACACATCATTCCCCATCTTGCTCGTTTCTATTTTATCTCACTCTGTATGATCTATCTCCTCGGCGGCTCTGGCTATGTAGGTTCGGCTTATCAAGCGTTACTCGAGCGCAAAGGCCTCGCTTTCCGCAATCTCCGGCGGGCCGATTTTGATTATACTAATCAAGCGGGCCTCACCGCTCTACTCCGTCGCGAGCGACCGGTCTTCCTAATCAATGCGGCCGGCTACACCGGCAAGCCCAACGTCGATGCCTGCGAATTACACAAAGCTGACTGCCTCATGGGCAACGCCGTCCTACCGGGAATCGTCGCCCAGGCTTGTGCCGATGCCGAAGTTCCTTGGGGCCACGTCTCTTCGGGCTGCATTTATACCGGAGCCCGTCCTGACGGGTCAGGTTTCAGCGAAACGGATACCCCCAACTTCACCTTCCGCACTAATAATTGCAGCTTTTACTCAGGCACCAAAGCGCTCGGCGAAGAAGTCTTGGCCAGCTTCCCCTCAACTTACATTTGGCGTCTGCGCATTCCCTTTAATGAGGTCGATGGCCCGCGCAATTACCTGACTAAACTCCTGCGTTACACAACGCTCCTCGAAGCCGATAACTCCATTTCGCAGTTAGAGGAATTCGTCACCGCAACCTTCGCCTGCTGGGAAAAGCGGGTGCCCGGCGGCATTTATAATGTCACGAACCCCGGGCAAGTCACCACCCGCGAAGTGGTCGAGCTGATTAAAAAAGCCGGCGTATCCCATAAAGATTTTAAATTCTTCCAAGATGAAGCTGAGTTTATGCGCACCGCCGCAAAAACCCCGCGCTCGAATTGCGTGATGACCTCCGCCAAATTAGCCGCCACCGGCATCAAAATGACCGAAGTCCACACCGCGATCGAACGCGATCTTCGCCGCTGGGTCAGGGGCTAAGGAATTAACCGCGAAGAGCGCCAAGATTCGCGAAAGCCATGCCTGATGATCTGTTATACCGGGATGAGGCCTATCGTTTAATCGGCGCCTGCCTCGCCGTGCATAAAGACAAGGGCCATGGCTTCGTGGAAGCAATTTATCAGGACGCCCTAGAAATCGAACTCGAGCTCTCGGGCATTCCGTTTCAACGACAACGTAATTTCTCTATCTATTATCGAGATCGCCCACTTAAACACACTTACACTCCAGACCTCATTGGCTTCGATAAAATAATTATCGAATTGAAGGCCGCAAAAGCCCTCAATGACGAGCACCGAACACAATTGCTCAATTACCTAAAAATAACTGGCCTCCAGCTTGGCTTATTGGTGAATTTTGGTTCCTATCCCCGCCTCGAATGGGAACGAATTATCCTAACCCAAACATAACCTTCGCGCAGGTTCGCGCCCTTCGCAGTTAATCTTTTTTATTTAAACATGAACTTACTCGTCACCGGCGGTTGCGGTTTTATCGGCTCCAATTTTATTCGGCAGCGTCTGGCCGAAAAAGGCTCGCCGCTCACCAAGCTGGTTAACCTCGATGCCCTCACCTACGCCGGCAATCCGGCGAACTTAACAGACCTAGCGGGTGATCCTCGCTACGTCTTCGCTCACGGCGATATTGGTGATGATGCGCTCGTCGCCCGCTTGCTGACCACCCATGCCATTGATGCGATTGTGAATTTTGCCGCCGAATCCCACGTCGATCGCTCGATCGATTCGCCGGAGCCGTTCATCCAAACCAATGTCGTCGGCACCCTGCGTCTCCTCAACAACGCTAAGAAGCATTGGAATAGTCTGCCACCCACCAAAAAAAGTGCTTTTCGCTTTCTCCATGTCTCGACGGATGAAGTTTATGGCTCGCTGGCCCTCGGGGCGCCGGCCTTCACCGAACAACATAATTTTGAGCCTAATAGCCCTTACGCCGCTTCGAAAGCGGCAAGCGATCACCTTGTACGCGCTTACCAACACACGTACGGCCTGCCTACACTTACGACGAACTGTTCCAACAATTACGGGCCCTATCATTTTCCCGAGAAATTGATTCCGCTGATTATCCTCAATGCTCTCGAGCAAAAACCCCTCCCTGTTTACGGCGATGGCATGCAAATCCGCGATTGGCTTTATGTAGAGGATCACGCGGCCGCCATCTGGCTCGTCTTGCAAAAAGGCCGAACCGGCGAGACCTACAATATTGGCGGGCTGAACGAACAACCCAATATCGCCATCGTTAAAAAAATCTGCGAACTCCTCGATCGCAAAGCCCCTCGACCCGACGGCAAGGGCTATGCTCAACAAATTGCCTATGTCGCCGACCGGCCTGGTCACGATCGTCGGTACGCCATCGATGCGACTAAGCTGCAATCCGAACTCGGGTGGGCCCCGCGCGAAAATTTCGCCAGTGGGATAGAAAAGACCGTCGACTGGTACCTAAAAAACCGCAACTGGGCGGCAGAGATAACGGACACGCGCTATGCGCGTGAAAGGCTAGGGGCAAAAGGCTAGAGGCGAAAGCCGATGAGCAACGGTGGCTTTAAGAGCTTACTGGTTTGGCAAAAAGCCCAAACCCTAGCAGTTGATATCTATCAGCTCTCAAAGAGCGCAGATTTCAGCCGCGAGTTTGCCTTGGCAGATCAGATGCGTCGGGCCGCTATCAGCATCCCCAGCAATATTGCCGAAGGTGACGAACGGGATACCGATAAGGACGCCGTGCGCTTCCTCTACATCGCTAAAGGCTCGGTTGCTGAGTTGCGCACTCAGCTAGACCTTGCCAATAAGGTAAGCCTTCTATCGAATACTTCATTTACTATTTTTGATCAGCAAGCCGAAGAAATCGCCCGAATGCTACGCGGGCTAATTAAAGCCCGTTCCCCCCATGTCTGACCCTCAAGCCTCTAGCCTTAAGCCTCTAGCCTCTTGTCGCCGCGGTATCATCCTTGCTGGCGGCTCGGGTACTCGCCTCTATCCTTTGACGATCGCCGTGAGCAAACAGCTCATGCCGGTCTACGATAAGCCGATGATTTATTATCCGCTTTCGGTGCTGATGCTCGCGGGCATTCGTGAGATCCTCATTATCTCCACGCCCACGGACCTCCCCCTGTTTCGCAAATTGCTCGGCGATGGCACCAATCTTGGCCTCACGCTAAGTTACGCCGAACAGCCGAGTCCAGATGGTCTGGCCCAAGCGTTTCACATCGCCGGTGATACCGGTTTCCTCACGGGCAAAGAAACCTCTGCCCTCGTGCTGGGCGACAATCTTTTCTATGGTGCGGAATTCGTTAACTCCCTCACCGAAGCAGCTGCCCGTACCGCTGGTTCCACCATTTTTGGCTATCATGTAGCTAATCCCACTGACTATGGCGTCGTAGAATTCGCCCCCGATGGCCGCGTCCTCTCACTCGAGGAAAAACCCCCGCAGCCAAAATCCAACTACGCGGTACCGGGCCTCTATTTCTACGATGCCGATGTAGTCACGCTTGCTCGCAGCCTCAAACCCTCTGCACGGGGTGAATTAGAAATCACCGATCTCAATCGCCTCTACCTCGAACGCGGTCGCCTCCATGTAGAAATTTTCGGCCGCGGCACCGCTTGGCTCGACACCGGTACGCATGATTCGCTGATTGAGGCGGCTCAATTTGTCCACGTCCTCGAAAATCGCACGGGCCTCAAAATTGCGTGCCTTGAGGAGATTGCCTATAAACAAGGCTGGATCGACCGCGCCGGCCTGGAAGCGAATATCAAGAAGCTCGGAAAATCAGCCTACGGCGCCTATTTAAAACGGCTACTGGCTTGAGATTCGGCGTGCGACGGAGCAGCCGTCTGCCCATACTGTGAACCACCTGACATGAAGGTATCGTTCATCATTCCACTGTATAATGGCTTGGTTCTCACCCAGGCCATGTTGGCCAGTTTGCGCGCGACGGTGCCGGCTGATCTCATGCACGAGATTATTTTTGTTGATGACGGTTCTACCGATGGCACGCGCGACTGGCTCGCCAGCCTCCCGCCTCCTTGTCGTTTTTTAATTAACGAAAAAAACCTGGGCTTTGCCGGAACGTGCAACCGCGGTGCCGCAGCGGCTCAAGGCGAGCTGATTTTCTTGCTTAACAATGATCTCGTACTGCTCCCTGGCTGGCTTGAACCCATGCAGGCTGCCCTGCACTCAAGTCAGCGACCGGGTATTGTCGGCAATATTCAAATCAATGCGGCCACTGGGTTGATCGATCACACCGGCATCGAAATTTCCTCGGCCGCCAAATTAGTTCATAGCCACTGGCAACCATCGGACCTTAGCCGTTTAATGTGCGCGCAGCGAACGGTGCCCGCGGTAACTGCCGCTTGCTGCGTACTCCTGCGTGAAACGTTTTTACGTGAGGGTGGATTTGATGAATCCTTCCGTAATGGGGGTGAAGACATTGATCTCTGCTGGCGACTCGCCCAGCGCGGTTATGACGTGGTCGTCGCGTTCAAATCGGTCGTGCGTCATCACATTCGCGCCTCACGCGGGCCCGTCAGCCTAGCGGATGAGGCCAACACCCAGCGCCTGTTTGCCCGCTGGCGAAAAGAGATTATCGCCTTGGGCGATCAATGCTGGGCTAAAAACACTCTCCGCAAATTTTTTATTAACCCGCGCTCAGTTAATGGGTTCACCGTACTCAGCGCCCTGGCCTATCGGGCGGGCTGGCGCACCCGCCCACCGCGGGCCATCGCCTTGGCCTTCGACAGCGCGCTGCATTATGAAGAGCTCCATTGGCAGCAACGACTAGCTGGCACCATTAAGCCCGTGGTTTACCCACCCTCCACTTATACCTTACGCGGCGTCTACCATGATTGGT
>CAIOCT010000067.1 GCA_903856725.1 uncultured Verrucomicrobiota bacterium | reverse complement strand
GTGACTTGTCCGGCCACGCGGGCGGCGGGGGGAGAGTCTGCGTTTTAGTTTTTAGCTCTTCCAGAATAACCTCGATGGCCTTGTCGAGCTGTTGGTCCTCGCCCTTGAATTCACGGGTGGGGTCGTTGTCGACGACGATGTCAGGATCAACCCCGTGGCCTTCGATTACCCAGTTTTTTCCGTCTTTGGCATAAGGTGCAAATTCAGGCTTATTGAGCGAGCCACCGTCGGTGAAGGGGAGTGATCCGCTGATGCCGACCACGCCGCCCCAGGAGCGCTTGCCGACGAGTTTCCCGAGGCCGTGTTCGCGGAAGCGATAGGGGAAGAGATCACCGTCGGAAGCAGAATACTCATTCATGAGCGTAACTTTTGGCCCGAGCAGCATGCCACTGGGATTGGCGGCGGGAGTGCCATTGCGGCGAATATTAACCAGCGCCAATTCACGGCGCAGACGCTCGATGATCATGGGTGATACGTTGCCACCACCGTTGCCGCGGACGTCGATAATGAGCGCTTGTCGCGTGAGTTGCGGATAGAAGCGGCGCACAAATTCATTCAGGCCTTCCGGACCCATGTCGGGAATATGAAGATAGCCGACTTTGCCCGCGGTCTTTTGCGCGACGTGGTCGATATTTTTTTGCACGAATTCCTCATAGTAGAGCGGGGCTTCATTGCCGATGGGGACGATGGTGACATCCCGCGCACCCTCCGCTACTGGCTTCGCGTTCACGCGCAGCACGACCTGTTTGCCGACGGTCCCGATGAGCGCGGAGTAGAGGTTGGCGATTTCGCTGACCGGGCGGCCATTTACCGCGAGGATGTAGTCGCCCACGCTAACATTGACGCCGAGCTCAGTGAGCGGTGAGCGGGTTTTGGTCTGCCAGTTCTCGCCGGGGAGGATCCGGTCAATACGGTAGGCCCGGCTCGCGGGATCACGCGACACCTGAGCGCCGAGTAACCCGGTTCTAATTTTTGGCGTATCGGGCCGATCCCCGGTCCCAACGTAGGCGTGACCGATGTGCAATTCGGCGATCATCTCGCCGATAACGTAGGTGAGGTCATTGCGCGTGGTGACAGTAGCCGCCAGAGGGGCGTATTTTTTGCGCTGCGCGGGCCAGTCGACGCCGTGCATGTTAGGGGCATAAAAGAAATCACGCATCTGCCGCCAGCTTTCGTCAAAGATTTGTTTCCACTCTGCTTGATGGTCGAGTCGCAGTTCTAAGCCACTGAGGTCGAGTTTGGCGTCGGGCTTGAGTTCCAGTTTACCATTGGGGGTATCGACGATCGAATAGTCACGACCGCTGCGCACGAGAGCCTTTTTGCCGTTAGCGCTGATCGAGATATTATCGAAATTACCAATTTCTGTTTCTTTGCGCTCCTTCAGATCGTAGACGGCTATGACGCTGCGGCTGCGGCTACCGCCGCCGAAACCTTCCCCGCCACCACCGCCACTCACTGGTGCACCCGGTACGCGGCGATAGTAGACCTTATCGCCGAGCATGGTGATATTCGAGTAATTAGAGGCGGCGATCGGTAGACTGATGATACGTCCGGCCAGACCATCGGCGTCGACTTTGACACTTACGATTTTCTTAGCAGCGGGCTTTTTGTCTGCCTCTGGTTTGGCCTCGCCCTCTTTTTTATCAGTCGCCTCGTCTTTAGCGATGGCGACTTCATCGCTCTTGGGGGCGAAGGGCGAAAGCGTTTTTTTGGCGAGAGCTACCAGGTAGATTCGCTCCATGTTTTGGTACGCATGGTTCCATTCCGTGTCCGAATAGATTGGGTTAAAATCACGGGCTGAGGCAAAGAGCAGCCATTGGCCATCACTGCTAAAAGTAGGCTGACTCACCTCATACCAGCCATCCGTAGCGGCGATACTTTTGCCATCGGCTAAGCTATACAGCATAGCGGTGCTCGGGGTATCGGCGGCGGTGCGCACCCAGGTGATCCACTGTGAATCGGGGGCCCAAGCGAAGTCGCGGATGGGGGCGTTCGCATTTTCTGCGACTACCGTGACAACCTTGGTCTCGACGTCCACATAGCGCAGGCGTTGTTTCCGGTCACCCCAGAGCAATTTCTTCGAATCGGGCGACCAGGTCAGGTTGAAATAATAGGTATCACCATTAGTGGTGAGTTTGACAGGCGAGCTTTTGCCGTCTTGCGCGCAGACATAAATTTCAAATTCGCCGCTGGCATCTGAGAAGTAAGCGATCGATTTACCATTTGGAGACCAGGTGGCATCGCGTTCATGCACGCCATTTGTTTGGGTGAGGTTTCGGACCGCCCCTTCTTTAGCGGGAGCAGTAAAGACATCACCGCGAGCCACAACGGTGGCACGTTGGCCGTCCGGAGAGAGATCGATACTCTCAATAAATTTGCTTACGTTAACGAGGGCCGGCCGGGCGGCAGCAAAATCCTCGCGGACCGTAATGGGCACCGCGGCGCATCGGCCCGAGGCGAGCTCGTAGCGCCAAACTTGGCCGGCTTGTTCAAATACGATCGCGCCAGCACCGAGAGAAGGAAACTTTACGTCAAATTCGGTGAAGCGGGTGAGTTGCTTGGTTTGTTTGGAAGAAAGATCGTAGCTAAAAAGGTTGGCGCGACCGGCGCGCTCCGAGACAAAGTAAATTTTCCCGTTTGGGGCCCACATGGGGAAAATATCCTGCGCTGGGTTATTGGTAATGTTTTCGGTTACGCCCGTTTTTAGATCCATGACCCAGATGTCATCGGCCATACCGCCTTGATAACTTTTCCAGGTGCGAAATTCGCGAAAGACACGATTGTAGGCTATTTTAGTGTCGTCGGGTGAATAACTAATAAAGCCACCGCGCGGAACGGGCAGCTGCTGGGGTACCTCACCGTCTAGGCCGACGATGCAGAGTTCACCGAGGAAAGGATTATATGAATGCCAGCGAGAGCGAAACACGACTTCG
>CAIOCT010000066.1 GCA_903856725.1 uncultured Verrucomicrobiota bacterium | reverse complement strand
TATGTCGCTTGCCCGAAATCGTGCGATCAAGCGAAGAGTCCGGTTCTTTCATGGTGGTTGATGACGCTCATGGTTTCGGCGTTCTGGGCCGCCAAGGCCGTGGAACCGTCGATCACTTTCAACTCAATGGTAAGGTCGATATTATTTGTGGCTCGATGTCTAAATCTCTAGCGAGCACTGGAGGATTTATTGCGGGATCGCGCACTTTGATCGAATACTTAAGAACCAACTCCAAACAAACCCTTTTCAGCGCAGCACTCGCTCCGAGCCAAGCTGCCGCCGCGACTACCTCACTTGAGCTGATGCAATCAGAGCCTGAGCACTTAGCTCGCCTGTGGAAAAATACTAAACGCTATCGTGAGATGCTGAAAGGTCTTGGGCTTGATACCTGGGAGAGCGAAACCCCCGCCGTACCGATCGTGCTGGGCTCAAAAGAACTCGTCTATCGTTTCTGGCAAGCGCTGCTGGAGAAAGGCGTATTCACGGTTATGTCGATCGCGCCCGCAGTTCCGCCCGGTAAAGACCTCATTCGCACCGCCATCTCCGCACTGCATAGCGAGGAAGATTTAGATAAAATTGCCACCGCCATGGCCTATGCGGTGAAGCAAATGTAAGTTAGCGCAAAGCCTGCAATAACGCCCGCGCGGTATGGGCCCACCGGGGTAAAGGTCTCGCCATAGCTTCAGTTTGTAAGCGCTGATAATCTGCCTCATTCTTCAAAAGGCCGCGCAATTGTTTCTGCCAATCGAGATGATCATTAACCCGGGCTAAAAGACAGCCACCCGCGGCGGCATTCTCGCGCAAGACCGGCAGATCACTGCACACACACGGCACGCCGCGCCATAAAGCCTCGAGCAGCGGTAAGCCACAGCCCTCCGCGATTGTCGGGAAAACGACGGCCCGCGCAGTCGCATAAAGCCGGCCCAATTCATGATCGCTCACTTGTGCATGAAAATGAAAAAACTTCTGTCGATTTTCGAGGGACCGCATGCGTTTAAGTAACGGGCGACCAAAGTGAGGATTTACTCGACCCACGACGTGCAATTCAAAATTCACGCCCTCCCCCCATAAAGTCTCCGCCACATCCAGCAGAAAGCCTTGATTTTTTCGCGGTTCGACAATCCCCACGCATACCAGTGCTGGGCAGCCTTGCGCGGGTCGGGCGTCGCGCTGCACCCGCTTACTCCCATCAAAATCGGCACCAAGTTCGATGACCTCTACCGGGCCCTTTGACGCGACTCCCTGCCATTTCCAGAAACCGGTGAAATCTTGCCGAGTCGCCTCGGAGATACCCCAGGTCCGATCAAAACTCGCCAACAATTTCATGTACTCCGGATGCCGCTGAACGCTCTGCGGCCATGTAATATGGGGAAATTTAACCGGAATGGCATCATGGAACATCGCCGCTAATCGGCAAGGAGGGCGATGGACAAAATCAGAAAAACCCGGCCGCTCAGCCTCGCTGAACATCTCGACCGTTAAAAGCCAATCCGCTGAAGTAAAATTGACCAAAACTTTTTTGGCGTGAGTCAAAAAAGCCCGCCGCGAGTTATCCCAAACCACCGCAGTGACATTACCACCGAGCTCTTCCATCAACCGAGAAGTCAGCCGCATCAAGCCCGAGCGATGCTTCGCTGCGCCCATCTTGGTGATATCATAGTAGATCATAGCAGGGTTATGCGCCGGCGAAATTAAAGCATCGCGACAAGAGCGCACGACAGGAATGACCTCGGACCAATAGCCTCATAAAATTATTCATGCGGGTTAAAACCATCGCTCATTACGCGCTGAAAACACTGCATCAATTTTGCAGTATTTTTATGCGCGTCATAGTGTTCCTCCACCCACTGGCGTGCCGCCACGCGCAAGCGCTCAGCCAACTCATCATCTTCACTTAATCGGCGCAGGGCATTTACCCAAACGAGCGGGGCATCGACGGCCGCTACCAATCCAGTGAGTTCGTGATGAATAGCCTCCGTCGTGGCTGAAACCGGCGATGTGACCACGAGCACACCCGCGGCCATCGCCTCTGGAATCACGTTCGGCAATCCATCCCGATCGCCACTCGAGGCAATGATCCCCGTATGCAGCAATCCATCAGCCCAAGCCAATTCCGACCAAACAGCAGCCGACAATTGATGGCCAATAAATTTCACCTCTGCGCCTAAATTAAGCTCCCGCACTGCTGCCTCGAGCGATGGACGGAGTGGGCCATCGCCCACCACCCGCGCCTCAAAGACTAGGCCGGCCTCCTTAAGCGCGGCGTAGATTTTTAGTTGGTGGAACAATCCTTTCTTCGGCACGAGTCGGGCAATACACAACAAGCGCAGCGGACGACGATTTAAACGGAGCGGCTTGCAAGGCGGGAAAGCCTCCAGCCCGCGACGGATGCAGACAATTTTATTGGTGGATATGCCGCGCGCAATTAATTCACGACGGCCCATTTCCGTTGAGGTATGAATAAATTGCGCGTGCTGTAATTTTTCCTGCAACCACCAATCACCACCGTGCTCATAAATATCATAGGCATGAGCCCCCGTGCTATAGCGCCAGCCAGCTATCCGACCGAGTAGCCAGCCGGCCGTGGCGGGCGCACCCGCCCAAGCTCCGTGCACCAAGGCCGGCGGATCCTGTCGGAACTGACGATAATAACAGCCCGCAAAACCGGCCCCGAGCATGTTTTCCCAAAAATTCAACCAAGAGGGAGCGCGACGCGTGAACACGCCGACAAAAAGATCACGCACGATCTGCGGTCGACGAAGGCAATTCCAGGGAATCGTAAAAATAATTAACGGCAACAACCGCCACTTAGGGAAACGCTGCACCGTCATACCGCTAAACTCACCCCCGCCGCCCCACAATGAATAGAGCTTGAGCCGCAATCCCTGAGCCTGGAGAGCCATGACGTCACGTTGCAAAAAGGTTTCGGAAACTTTTGGAAACGTCGTAAAAAGCAGGGCTATGTAAGGAGAACGAGACATCGCGCGGTGTGACCATCAGCCAACGCATAATGAGGGACGCAGGAAAGCAGGAAAATCAGCCGATCACACGCCCCCCTCGCTAGCTTAGCCCGGAACCCTGCGTATTTGTGATCAACCGCTGGCGCACTGCGCCCCATACGCAGGAGGAGAAAATAGCCCTGGCGTGATCGCAGTTCCCGCAGCCTGTTGGGCTAAATCAACCAGCTCTTTAATCAAAACCGTAGGATTTTCTTCGTAACGCAATTTAAGGAAATTGTTGCGTAAGTGATCGTAGATCGAGCGATCAGCCATCCATGCTTCGATAATCTTCTCAAAATCAGCGGCATTATTAATTCGTTCCACCCCCGCTCCCCGTTGAAAAAACTTCACCGTTAATTCTTCTTGCGGCATAATGCCACCCAGGGCGTTAAAAATGATGGGGCAGCGAAAATGCAGCGCCTTGGCGCAAGTTGTGGTCCCGCCCCGAGTAACGATGACATCACTGACTTGCATGAGCAGATGCACTTCCTCTGAAAAACCATCCACAAAACAATTGAGCTCAGGATGAACCGCCCGCCAATGCACTAATTGATTATAGGCTTCGCGATTATTACCACAAATTACGATCGCCTGAACTTTATCGGCATATGGCAGCAACTTGGTCAAAAGCTCCACGTGATTGTTGGCACCATTCCCACCCGTAGCGAGGAATACGGTAAATAAATCGGTCCGCAGATGCAGCGTCGCCGATAGATAGTCTGCTCGATTTTTAGCATTAAATACTTCGATCGATGAGCGCGGCTGCATCAAGTAGCCACGCACTTGCGTCCGCTCTATCGGCATACCTAGCTTGACGGCATAATCACGGGCAGTGTCCGTGCGGGACACATAAAGGTCTGCGCTCGGTTCTACCCAATTAATACTATAGCCAAAACCACCCGAAAATTCTCCACAATAAGTGGCGCAGCGCACCCGTTCGGGGCCTAAAATAGTTTTAGCTAACTGAAAATACCCCCGATTCAAACAATCATGCACGCTGAACACGAGATGCGGCTGATATTCCCGCAGCACAGATTCATAATAAGCCCGCCCAAAAGTAACCGTCCGTCGATTCAGCACACTCAGTAGCTCTACAAAAAGATAAAATGCCTTATGCACCCAGGGTGATTTTTTCTGAATCCAATTATAGAAACGCACGCCGGCACTAAAAAAACCGGAGGACTTCTCGAGCATCTGCTCAATCCGCACATCAACCTCGTGCCGATAAAGTTCAAAGCACCACTCCGCAAAAGCCTGCGCCCGCGTATCATGACCAGCGCCAGTGCTAGAGGTGAGAACAAGGATGCGTACGCGAGCCATGATTTATAAAAGCGAAATACTGTCCAAGAAAGAGTGCCAGCGCATCAGCTAAAAAAAATTCCGCAACTTTAGAGTCCAAAATATTTTTCCTGCAATTTACGCCTAAAAGCCAGCGAACCGAAGCGGGCCAAAAAGGGCCCCAACTGGGCCTGAAAAAAACGTCCAGTGCGCACAGTGCCACTCCGACCGCGCTGAAGGGCTCGCCGCAATGACTCGGCCGCATGGGCCGGCGCGGGACCGGAACGCATCATTGCCACAAAAGAGGACCAGGCGCGGCTCATCCGAGCGGTGTTGATCGCGTCATGAGCCAAACCAGCCGCTTGCGCAGGGCGTCGGACCGAACCCTCAAAATCAGTCCGGTAATCACCTGGCCGAAAATCGATCATGATAACGCCAGTGCCGGCTAACTCATACATCAAGCTTTCGTTGAGAGCCGAGAGACCCGCCTTGGTCGTATTATAGATGGCCTGATAGGGCATCCCAAATTCACCCGCGATTGAAGAGATATTAACCAGCGCCCCACGCCGGCGCGCAAGCATACCGCGAAGCGCGACATGACTGAGCCGTGCCGTATTAACTAACATCAGCCGAAGTTGTTCTTCCCACACCGCAAACTCAGTGTGAGCGAAGGCCCCAAAAGCCCCAAACCCAGCATTGTTAATCACGATATCAAAGCCCCCCGCAGACTGTTCGGCCGCAAGAAATATCGCTTCAGCGGCGGAACCATCACCGAGCTCGAGCGCAACCGCATGAAAACCCGGCCGCGCTGGCAGACGAATCGTATCGCGCGCGGTACCCCAAACCGCAACGCCCTGCGCCAGTAACATCTCGGTAAAGGCCAAGCCTAGCCCAGTACTCGCCCCGGTCACAAAGGCGGTGCGATAGCGGGTCGAAAGATGAATGGCGCTCATGCGTTAGACCGCACGAAAGACCAAACTGACATTAGCTCCACCGAAGCCACAACTATTGCTCAGCACCACCTGAGGACGCTGCGGCAAAGTCGCCCGGATAATATTGAGGCCGGCGCAGGCTGGATCGATTTTTGTGATATGGGCCGATCCGGGCATAAACCCTTCCTTAATTGCCAGTGCACAAAAACCAGCCTCCATCGCGCCAGACAGTGAAAGCCCATGACCGGTGAGCGCTTTGGTGCTGCTGACGGCTGTGCGCGCTAAATTATTTTTGAAAATAGCTAGAATGGCTTTGGCCTCTGAAATATCTCCAATCGGGGTCGAAGTAGCGTGAGCATTAATATAATCTACCTCATCTGCCTCTACCCCAGAAGCACGGAGCGCATTCTCAATGGCGAGCTGAAGCCCAGCTCCCTCGGGGTGAGAAATAGCCACATTGTGTCCATCTGATCCTTGCCCCCAACCCGCGAGCTCACAGTAGATTTTGGCTCCGCGGCGCTCCACCTCTTCCTCGCTTTCAAGAACCAAGACTGCCCCGCCACCTGTGCCGACAAAACCATCACGCGCCGCATCAAAGGGCCGCGAGGCGAGAGCCGGATCAGCTTGCAGCGAGAGCGCGCGCATTCCCGCGAAAGGTAAAATGCTTTCCACGTTGCCGTCCTCCCCCCCCACCACAAACATACGCTTCTGCCGACCGAGCGCAATTTCATCGTAGGCAAAACCCATGGCATGAGCCGAAGAGGCGCAGGCTGATGAAAATCCCGTGGAAGCCCCCTTGATTTTAAATTGTGAAACGAGATTGAAATTAACGGTACCGGAAATCGAGGCGACAATCCCGAGCGGCTGACAGCGCATTACACCATATTTCCGCATCCGCTCTAAATAATGACCTAACAAGAAAGGTGAGCCGCCCGAAGCCGCGTATAAGCCTGTTTGGGGATTAGAGTAATCAGCTTCCGATAATTTAGCATCCTCCACCGCTTGCTGCATCGCACAGTAAGCATAAACGCCATGGGGCGCCATGCCGCGAAGAACTTCCCGCCGAAGGTTGTAGCGCGCAGGGAAAACCCAATCCTCCGCCTCAGTCGTATCTGTAATAAAATCGCGAATCGGCGCAGCCACTTTGACCGGCACATCGGCTTTTTGAAACGGCTGGTATTGAATCATCCCATGCCGCAACTCCCGTAAACTATCAGAAACAGCGACCGCATCATTGCCTATGCTGGTAATAAAGCCGACCCCAGTAATGTAAACTTTCCGCATATTAATTAAAACGCATCCGTCGCTCGGTTAGCCACGATTGCCTATCCGCGTATGAAAGCGCTTTTGCTCAGACGGTCAACCATCGCTACAGACCAGCCAAGGACGCGGTTCAGGCGTTAACTACTGCCTTATTAGGGGTCTCCAAAGCAGCAGCGGGCTCGACTTGCGGAACAGGCTGAGCAACGGCGTCGGCAAAGCCAAAGGTGAGCGTAATTTCTTCAGCAATCGCCGCCTTTTCCTGACCAACACGGATCTGGCCTTCAAAGGTGGCCAGTGGCGCCTTCAAGCGTTTTGGCTTAATTGATAAGCTGAGAACATCGCCAGGACGACACATCCGATGACAGCGCACGCCTTCACACGACGTAAAGAAAATCATCTTTGGATCCACCACCTTGCCAGCTTCACCGACCTGTCCTTCGAGGAGAAAAAGTACGGCGAGTTGCCCAAGCGCCTCTAACATAATGGAGGCGGGTAATACCGGATTATCCTTAAAATGTCCTTGGAGGAAAAATTCCTGCCCACTGATCTTGTACTTAGCGTTAGCGCCATGCGCACCCACCGTAGCCTCCCCGAGAAAAAGAAACGGCGGCTGGATCGGCATAACCGTCATAATCTGCTCAATAGGAATAAATTTGGTAGGCTGCGGCAAGGGCAAGCCACGGACCTTACAATCCAAGAAAGTTTTAACATCACCGACCGACCGTAAGTGGCGCAATTCTTCATTGTTGATGGTCATTTGCAGCACATCTTCCACCAAGATGACGACTTCCATCATCGTGAGTGAATCAATACCCAGATCTTCAATGATACGGAGATCATCATCTGCATCTTTAAGTTTACCCCTAAGATCTGGCTCAATATAGCGCTCAATGATACCTAAAACAATGGCCGGTAAATGCTCCGTATTGCCCGTCTTTCTAAATTGGGCTGCCGATTCATAAGTTGCAGCTGAACAACGCTTAAGAGCTTCGCGAAGATTTGCATCATCTTCAGACGTAAAAGGTTTTAGCTGAAATCCGGTAGCTGTGTGTGCTGTGATGGCCATGAGATAACTAACCATTCCGAGGGGATTAAGTAAATCCCAAAAAGGACCTATCGCCAGCCAAGACCGAGCCAGTTTAGCCGATTGACTTGCTGATGGTTACGAGGCCACATCCGATTTCATTTTAGGGCCATCCCTCCTTAGTCGCACATTGATTTAATCATCCTCATTCGACTGATGT
>CAIOCT010000065.1 GCA_903856725.1 uncultured Verrucomicrobiota bacterium | reverse complement strand
CGCGACTGAAGCCAAGCGCAACCCGGAGGATGCTCCATGACGCCGCTCCACCTCTGCCTCCTGATTTCTTCGGGACTATTCTGTATCGGCCTCACCGGCGCGCTGGCCCGCAGCAATACCATTCTCGTCCTGCTCGGGATCGAACTGATGCTGAACGCGGCAAATCTTAACTTCATTGCCTTCTGGCGCTTCGGGCCCGCCCCCAGCCCAGCGAATGGGATGATTTTTGTCCTTTTCGCTATCGCGGTAGCCGCCGCCGAAGCCGCTGTCGGTCTCGCGCTGATCATCGCGGTTTATCGTCATCAGAAAAATATCCGCCTGCAGGAAGCCAACACCCTCCGGGGGTAACGCCGCCAGCCGCCGCCATGACTTTCACTACAAATCATCTCTGGCTCATCCCCACGCTGCCGCTGCTCGCCGCGGGGCTGGGCGCGCTGGCTCCCAGCAAAGACCGCCGGCTGGCCGCGGGCAGTGCCATTGTCGCGATGGCGGCCTCGTTCATTCTGGCCTGCCTCGCCTTACAAAGCGCCTTGCAGGCTCCCGCCACCCACGCAGTCGCCAACTTTGCTTGGTTTGATCTCGGCGCTAGCCCGATGCGGTTGGGCTTTTTACTCGATCCCCTCACCGCCTTCATGTGCGTGATGGTAACCTTCGTAGGTTTGCTGATTTTTATCTTCAGCCTCGGTTACATGAAGACCGACGCGAATTTCAAACAGTTCTTCTGTTTCCTCAGTCTCTTTGCTGCCGCCATGCTCGGCGTGTTAGTAGCCAACAGCCTGCTCTTGTTATTTATCTGCTGGGAGCTCGTCGGCCTCGCCTCGTACCTGCTCATCGGGTTCTGGTTTCATAAACCGTCCGCCGCCGCCGCCGCTAAGAAAGCTTTTATCACCACCCGCATCGGTGATCTCGGCCTGTTGCTCGGACTCCTGTGGTTATATGATGCAACCGGTTCGTTGCTATTTTATGATGGTGGCCAAGGCGTATTAGAAAACGCCGCGCTCGCGTCACTGGCCGGCCAAACCCTCTGCGGTGGTCTCGCCCTCTCCACCGCGATTGGCCTGCTGATTTTCTGCGGCGCGATTGGTAAATCGGGGCAATTTCCCCTGCATGTCTGGCTGCCCGATGCGATGGAAGGCCCGACTCCCGTCAGCGCGCTGATCCATGCCGCCACCATGGTAGCAGCCGGCGTCTTTCTGGTCGCCCGCGTTTATCCGCTAATGCAGATCGATGCCGCCCTCGCCGCCGTACCCGTCCATGCTTTAACCGTGGTCGCATTCATCGGCGCAATCACCGCCTTGCTGGGCGCCTTCATTGCTTGCGGACAAAACGACATCAAACGCGTCCTCGCCTTTTCTACAGTCTCCCAACTCGGCTACATGATGCTCGCGCTGGGGGTGGGTTCGTGGACGGCCGCAATCTTTCACTTACTGACGCATGCCTTTTTTAAGGCGCTGCTTTTCCTCGGCGCCGGCTCGGTCATCCACGCCGCGCACCACGAGCAAGATATTCGTTTGCTCGGCGGTTTACGCCCCAAGATGAAGATCACCTTCGCGACCTTCGCTATCGGCATGATGGCGCTCTCGGGGGTGCCGTTTCTTTTTTCAGGATTTTGGAGCAAAGAAGCGATTCTCCACGCCGCGCATGCTTGGAATGTTTCCCACTTACCGCTCTACGCTGGTCTCGCCGCGGTCGTGCTAACCGCTTTCTACATGACTCGCTTAGTGGCGGAGACATTTTTGGGCCAACCGCGTTCAGCTGCGGCCGAACACGCGCATGAAAATTCGGCCGTCATGACGATTCCGTTAATCTTACTCGCGCTCGGCGCGATTGTGTTGGGCTTCCTCGGAACTCCCGCCTGTCCGTGGCTCCAAGCGCGGCTCAGTGGGACCGAACTGCACAGCAGCTTACACCATCTGGTGGAAGGGAGTGGCTTGATGCTTCTTTCTATCGGTTTGGTCGGCGTCGGTCTCGGCCTTGGTTGGTGGCTGTACGGCCGCCAGCTCCGGACTACGGCTGAAGCGCGCGATCCTTTAGTTGTGGCGGCTCCTCGGGTTATGGCCGCTTTGGCTAATCGGCTCGGCTTCGATGAACTCTACGCTGCCACCGTCGGTCGATTGAATCATTTTACCGCAACGCTCGCCCAAGGCATTGATCGTTGGGTTTTGGGCGGACTAGTTAACTTTCTTGCCCAGCTCGGTATTTTTTCTGGCACGGTGAATCGGCAACTTGATGAAGACGGGCTCAATGGCGGCTTTGACCAGATCAGCGCGAGTGTTCGCGGCTCCGGCCAGCGTTATTCTCAAGCGCAGACCGGCGAAGCTCATGGTTATCTGCGCGTCATGGCGGTGGCCTTCATCGTCCTCGCTCTCGTGTTAGTCTTAGGAGGTGCCCGATGAAATGCTTACTCTCCACGTTGATTTTTACGCCGTGGCTCGGCGCTTTACTCCTGGCCCTCACCCCACGACTGAGCCCCAAGACCAGTCGCGTGCTCGCGCTGCTCTTTAGTCTTTCCACGCTCGGACTCGCCGCGCTCGCCTGGGCTAATTTTAATCCGGCGGCTATCAGCTATCAGTTCACCGAACAGCACGGTTGGATCAGCGGATTGCAGGTCTCTTACCATTTAGGATTGGACGGCCTAAGCCTAACGCTCGTGCTGCTCACCGGTCTGATTGCGCCAACCGCTTTGCTGGCCTCTTGGAAAATTGAGCGTGATCCGCGCCTTTTCAGTTTATTGTTTTTATTTCTACAAGGTGCCGCTTTGGGGGTCTTCCTCGCTTTAGATTTCTTCCCTTGGTTTATTTTCTGGGAGCTCAGCCTCGTCCCAGCATTTTTCCTGATTAAACTCTGGGGTGGTCCAGGCGCCGGACGTGCGGCCTATCAGTTTGTCGTCTATACCATCGGCGGCAGTGCTTTCATGCTGCTGGCTTTCGCGGCGCTCTTCGCCACGGCCGGGACTTTTGATTTTGTGGATCTCGCCGCCCTCGCTCATAATGGAAGCCTCGCCGCGAAAATCGGCGGTCCCGCCCTCGGCGTAATTTTCCTCGGGGTGCTGCTAGGTCTCGCCGTGAAAGTTCCCCTGTACCCTTTCCATACTTGGCTGCCCTCCGCGTATGCCGAAGCCCCGACGGGTGCTTCAATGTTCCTAACGGGCGTCATGTCCAAAATGGGCGTCTACGGTTTCCTCCGCATCCTTTGGCCGCTTTTCCCCGCGCAACTCTCGGCGGCGGCGCCGGTGCTGAGTACTTTGGCGGTAGCGGGTATCGTGCTCGGTGCTTTTGCCGCCATGGCGCAAACGGACCTGAAGCGCATGGTCGCCTATTCTTCCATTAATCACGTGAGCTATTGCCTGCTCGCGCTCTTCGCCGTCGCGGGGTCTGGGCTCTTACATCCAGCGGCCGCCACCGCCGCCCTCAGCGGCGCGGTCCTGCAGATGTTTAATCACGGGCTCTCAGCGTCCGCGCTTTTCTTTTGTGTCGGGATTTTAGAAAACCGCTCCGGCGGCCTTCGTGGCCTCCATGATTTCGGCGGCGTGCGGACCGCTGCCCCCATCTTCGCCGGTTTCTGCGGAGTCGCCCTCTTTTCCTCGCTGGGCTTACCCGGACTCAATGGTTTCGTCGGCGAATTTCTTGTCTTCCGCGGGGTCTTTGGCCTCGCGCCGTGGGCTGCCGCCATCAGCTGCTTGGGTTTATTTGCCACCGCCTATTTCTTGCTGACCTTCTGGCAACGCGTCTTCCACGGGCCCCAAGGAGCGAGCGTTACCCGCTTCCGTGATCTCAATGCTTTAGAAATTGCTACGCTCGTCCCGACGATTGCCTTGATGTTTATTCTCGGCGTATGGCCGCAAGCCCTCGTGAGTCTCTTCAACCCGTTGGTCACCGCGTGGACTGTTCTCCTGCCATGAACCTGCTACCATTTACCATCTACCTGTCGTTCGCCGGGGCCGGGTTAGCCTTGGTGGCGGGCCAGCGGTCAGCAGCCACGGCGCGGATGGTCGCCTTGCTCACTGCGGCGACGACCTGGGGCCTGACTTTATATGCAGCCGCCGGCTTCACACCTTCTGCGTCTGTCTTAACGCTGATCAATCTGCCTTGGATTCCCCAAATGGGAATCAACTACCACCTCGCCGTCGATGGCATCAGCCTCACGTTGCTGGTGCTCACTGGCTTGGCGGCGACCGCAGGGGTGCTGTTCTCATGGAATATCGAGGAGCGTACCGGCGAATTTTTTGCCTTCTACCTAGCACTGATCGGCGGAGTTTACGGCGTCTTTCTCAGCGCGGATGCTTTTCTGTTTTTTGTTTTCTACGAAATCGCGATCGTCCCAAAATATTTTCTCATCGCGAACTGGGGCTCCACCAACCGGCAGTATGGGGCGATGAAGCTCGCGCTCTATTCTTTCGCGGGCAGCGCTCTGGTACTCGCGGGCTTGCTGTGGATTTACGCGACGGGCCACGCCGCTGGTTTTGGCTTAACCCAATTAGCCCAAGCCGTAACGAGCCTCAGTCATACTGAGCAAATCATGATCTTCGCGCTTATCTTCACGGGCTTTGCCGTATTGGCCGGCATGTTTCCCTTTCACACGTGGGCCCCGACCGGCCACGTCGCGGCCCCCACCGGGGCATCAATGCTACTTGCCGGTGTCGTGATGAAGCTCGGCGCCTACGGCTGCCTGCGCGTCGCCATGGGGCTCATTCCCGCTGGCTTGACGTATTGGCAACCGGTCATCGCTTGGCTCGCGGTGGCGGGCATTATTTACGCGGGGCTCGTCGCATTGGTGCAAAATGATTTTAAATTCGTCATCGGCTACTCCAGCGTCAGCCACATGGGCTTTGTGCTGCTGGGCCTCGCCGCCGCCAATCCCCAAGCCGCCGCCGGTGCCGTGCTCCAAATGTTTTCCCATGGCGTAATCGCCGGACTGCTCTTCGCCGTTGTCGGGCGCATGGTTTACGAGCGCACCCATACTCGTCAGCTAGAAGCCCTCCGGAAAATTCCCCTGCATCGGCTCATGCCTTTTGCCACCGTGGTCTTTGTCGTGGCGGGTCTCGCTTCGATGGGTATGCCGGGCTTTAGTGGATTCCCGGCCGAGCTGACTATCTTGAGCGGGACCTGGCAGGTTTCAAAAATCTGGGCCGTGAGCGCTGCCCTCGGCGTGCTCATCGCTGCCGCCTTCACCTTGCGCGTGATGCAAATTTCTTTTTTTGGTCAGGTATCACCCGCGAGCGAAGCCCCGCTCGATACGACTCACTACGCTCCGATCACGTGGGCGGAACGCACCGGGGCCATTTTATTACTGACGGCAACTTTGTTGATTGGGCTGCAACCTGATCTGCTGCTCAACTGGATCGTCCCCAGTCTGCATTCTCCACTCCTGCAGGCCATCTGGCACGGAGGTACCCCATGAATTATAGCTACGCTCTGCTTGCCCGGGGGCTATTGCCCGAAATTTCTCTGATTGTCGGGGCCCTCTTAGTCCTCACTTATGATCTCATTCGCGGTCGCCAACACACCCTGGCCGAACGACGCACCGCCGCTTTGTGGATCGCAGCCACGGCACTCATCGCCGCGATTTTTGACTCCGTATCGGTGGGCGCGCTCGGCCCAATTTATGGGCACAATTTCATCTTGGACCAACTTGCCCTGGCTACCCGCACCGGCGTGCTGGGACTCGCCTTGCTTACCCTCGGAGTAACCGCTGGCGCCAAACTCCTCCGCCATCCGGCTGAATACGTTGCGATCATTTTATTTGCGACCGCCGGGTTTACCCTCATGGCCGCGGCTCATCATCTCTT
>CAIOCT010000064.1 GCA_903856725.1 uncultured Verrucomicrobiota bacterium | reverse complement strand
CATGGATAGCCACTTTCGATCAGGACAGTAGTATTCCTGATGCGTATTTTTCTGGACTGCTTGCCGCTCATGCCTCTTTTCCAGAGCGAGACCGTGTCGCAGTGCTCGCTCCCCTTTATCGTGACCGACACTTGGGCTTCATCTATTCATCCGCTGGGCCCGTCCGCGAGATGCCGATGGGGGATATTCCGGTTCGGGTTACGGCCGCATCAGGCAATCTTGTCTCGGTGGCTGCACTGAAAGCAGTCGGTGGATTTCGGGATGATTTTTTTATAGATTGTTTCGATTTTGAATTCTATCTGCGGTGCCGGCAGGCCGGTTGGTTGGTGCTAGAGGTTAGCCGGGTCGTTCTCGATCATGCGATGGGGCACTACCAGCAAATGAGGTGGTTATGGCGAAATCCACGAATCAATGATTATCCTGCGTCGCGCCGTTATTATCAGGCGCGCAATCTCTTGATCCTTTATGCAAATTTTTGTTTTTTTGATCCTCAGTGGGTGATCCGCAATGCCTGGTTTTATAGCCGCGATCTGATTAAACTGCTGCTTTTCTGCACAGATCGTCGGGAAAAAATGAGAGCGGTTTTTAGGGGTTGGGCCCATGCCGTTATGGGTCGGCGCGGTCGATGGTCTGAGGGCATCAAATAATTATGGCTAGTGACCGCCTAGTAACCGTTTTGCATTATACCGGCTATGATGAGGCCCGAGGCGGTATCATGACAGGCATTGGCCATTTGGCCGATACAGGTATTTTTCACTGTGTTCTCGGCGTTAACCAAGGATTTCGACATCCGGCTAAGCGGTCGCTTGATGTCATGGAATTCTTTAGGCTCGAGGGAGAAAAAATAAGTATAGTAAATTTTTGGCGAGCTCGGGTTGTCGCGCGGCAGGTGCGCGACTGGCTTCGTGCTGATTCTGGACGAATCTTTCATGGTCACTCTCGCGCGGGCCTTCTTGTCGCGCTCTGGTTGCGCTGGTTTAGAGAACCTCGCGTGGTGGTGAGTGTGCACTGCTACGGTCGGCAGCGTTGGTTCTATCGAGCAGTTAAAGCGATGCTCGGACGGCGGCTGCGTTGGCTAACTCCGGCGATGATCCGCTATTATTATCAATGTGAACATAGTGATTGGCGTGATTGTGTGCCCAATGGCTTACCTGGTGAGCCGGCACTCATTATGCGGCAGCGGCCAACAAATCGACCTCTGCGAATCGGCGGCGCCGGCCAGCTCACAGCCAATAAGCAATGGGATCTGGTGTTAGCTGCACTAGCCGATCTGCCCGCTGATGCTTTAATTGAATTTTGGCACGCCGGTAGTCCGGCTGGCGATGCGGCTTCTGCTGATTTTGCCCAAAAATTAAAAACTTTTTCCTGCGAGCATCGTCTGGAGGGCCGCGTGCGCTGGCTGGGTTGGCAAACATCAATCGCTGGCTTTCTGCAAGAAATCGATGTCATCGTCGTGCCATTTCATCATGAGTCATTTTCTATGACTGCACTCGAAGCCCTTTACGCTGGGGTGCCGGTGATTGCCGCTCGCGGAGGTGGTCCCGATGATTTGATCCACCATGGGAAAAACGGCTGGTTGGTTTTACCGAACAATGTTCCTGCACTTGCTCAGCAGCTGACTGAAATACTTGATCCCGCCGCATGGGTTGAGCTCCAAGCTGATCCGCAACATCTATGGCGATTCAGAATTGCAGCAGTGGCGGCGCAGTGGTCCGAAATTTATGCGACTCTTTGAGACAGTAAGGCCTCAGCCAGCCGCTGGAGATGGCGGGTTGTGGTATAATGATCGAGGTAATGTTGGCGCAGCACTCCTGGGGGTGGAGACTTTTTCGCAAGACGGTTGATCGCGGCAAGCAACTCCTTCGCGTCGCCCGGTTCAACTAACATTGCTTCTGGTGGCAGCATATCGGGGATCGCGCCCCAGTGCGAGGCGATGATGGGCAGATCATAAGCCATGGCTTCGAGAAGCACCAGGGGTTGACCCTCGGGTTGATAGTAAGTGGGTAGGCACAAGCAGTGACTCGCTCGTAGCCAGTGGGCTTTTTCTGTGCCTTGGACTAACCCAACATAGCGGAGACAATCGGGGTGTTGCGCGCATAGAGCGTGGAACCGTGCGCTGGTCGCGCTATTGGGAAACGCTCCCGCGGCGATGAGGATAAATTTTGGCTCAGCTGCTGGTGCCGGCATCGCTCGATTGGCCGCGAGCACGGCCTCAGCGGCGGCAAAGAGCCCCTTCTCCTCGCTGCACAGGCCGATAAATAAAACCTGGAACGGGTGGCGGGATTGGGCCGAGCGCTCACCAGGAGCTGGATCGGGGATGCCGTTGGGCACGACCGCGATATTCTTCGGACTGAGCGCTTCCGCATCGGCGCGCAAGGTTTCACTCAGCACCAAGGCTAGGTCAGCGCTGCCTAGCAGCCAGTGAGTGCAGTAACGTTCGAAATAATTTGCACGAGTCGCTAGCCAGTCGCTCAGCCCAGCCGCGTGCCAGTGCAGGACGAGTTTTTTAAAGAAGGGCCGACAGAGTAGCATAACCACCCAGTCGCGATAAAGGGCGCCGCGCTTGGCCGGGGCCGGTACATAATACAAAGTATCGCAGCCTTGAGTGAAGCGCGCGACAATCGTGTTGAGGCAGGCGTCAACCACAGCCGCTAGCTTGCCGAAACGCCAGCGGCCAATGTCGGCGGCATCACGCGACAGACTTAAGTTGATATGGTAAACCTCGATGCCGTGGCTTGGCAGGCCCTCGACGAGTGTTTGCACCATCACGCTTTGCCCGTGCAGGGGCGGAGGGGTCTGAGCTAAAACAAGGAGCTTCATCTTCGGCTTGGAAATAGGGCGGGATGCGAGATGATGGGCGGCAACCGTGAGCAATCCAGCTGCAAAACAAGTGAACAGGCGTCCCGCTCAGCTCACAGCAGCCTTATGCTGTATCGTTGCTGGGTTCGTAGTATTTCAGTTTTTTGGTAATTCGGTGCGTGGCTATATCAAAACGGCTTCGCTTTTCTGGTGGTGGGCTTCGCAATGGGCCGATCCCCAGGCAGAGAGCGAACACGGGTGGTTGATCTTGGCGATCAGCGCATGGCTGTTTGCGCGTAATTTGCGGCTCAGTAAAATAACCCAAACTAGCGAGCTGGCTTGGCGGCCTCTGGTTGCGATGCTGGCTGGATTCGCAATACATCTGCTCGGCTATGTTATGCAGCAGGGTCGCATTTCAATTGGAGGGTTATTACTTTTTGGGTGGGGCGTGCTCGCGCTGGCCGGCGGGCGCCGCTGGGGTCGGGCAGCGATCTTCCCGCTCGCTTTTCTGATCTTCGCCATCCCGCTTAACGTGCTGGATACCGCAGGATTTTATTTGCGGATCGGTGTCATCGATACGGCGTGGCACCTCGCGCGGTTCATGCACATCGATGTGATTCGCAACGGCACGCAACTCCTCTCGCCCGATGGTAGCTATCAATACGACGTGGCCGCGGCGTGCTCGGGCCTGCGTTCGCTGATGGCTCTGGCAGCGTTGTCACTGCTGTTGGGTTATTTAAATTTTCGTTCGTGGTGGGTGCGCGTTTTGATTGGGCTGCTCTGTTTTCCTTACGCCTTTCTCGGTAATGTCGCGCGAATTTTTTCTATCATTGCCGCAGCTGCTTGGCGGGGGCAGGGCGCCGGCGAAATGACTCATAGCGTGATGGGCTTGGGGATCTTTGTCATCGTGCTCGGCCTCGTGCAGGTGACGGTGTGGTTGCTGCAAAAGTACCAGCTCGCTCGACCTGGTGATGCAGCAGTGAATAATGAAACGGCGGCGGTCGCGGTTCCTGTACTCAACCGCAAGCTCCTCGATCACAATAGTTCGATCTTTCGGGTTTGGGTGACCGTTACTACGGTGGGTGCGGCGGCACTGGTCGTGGGGTTCGCGACGCACCGGGTGGATGCGCTAGAATTTAATCCGCGGGTCGGCATTAAGCTGGCAGCTGATGGAGTGAATCCGGTCGCGCTGCCGGCTTATCTTGGTTCTGAGTGGGAGGGTCAAACCGCTGATATTTCGGCAATCGAGCACGAGGTATTGCCCGCTGATACGGGATTTTCACGGAAAAATTATGTCTCACTGCAGCGGCCGAACGAGCGGGTGTTTTTGTCGATCGTGCTCAGTGGGCGTGATCGTACGTCAATTCATCGCCCTGAGATTTGTCTCGTAGGGCAAGGGTGGACGATTACCCAGCGCGCAACGCATGCCTTTGCCTGGCCGTCGACCCCGCCGACCTCCACCCTACGTCTATTTCCTGTCAGCGCGGCAGTGCCGTCGACGCTATTGTCAATTGAACGAGAGTTTCGCACGAAGCAGGGCAAAACAATCAAGGTACCAGCGCTCATGGCTTATTGGTTCGTGGGCTCAGATAAAATTGTCGCCTCCAACACCGAGCGCATCGTGGATACTTCTCTCGATCGGCTTTTCCATTGGCAGGCGCATCGTTGGGCTTACGTGGTGGTACAAACGCTGGCGCCTGATGGCGAGATCGCGGCTCTCGCTCGTATGCAGGCGGTGCTCGACGGTACTTTGGCCACGTTTCAACTGCCCTTGGGGGCCCCAGTTGCAGTTACTAAATAGCCTTTCGGTCGTCTTCTGCGGTATTGCCAAGCGGCGGCTCATTCGTAGTTTGGCCGTCCTTCTGATGTTGAACGCCATCGCCGCACTTAAGCCACTTGCACCACCTGCTGGAGCGGAGTTCTCGCTGGGGGCTTTCATGGTCGCTGCTGTTGCGGGAATTTTAGTTGGGCTGGGTTTAATCTGGTTCCTTACTCGCCAGACTCGGCGTTTATCTGCACAAAGTGCGGCGGCGCATCTCGAACTCGCTAAGCGTGAAGCGGCCGTCGCCGCGCAAGAACTCATCAGTAAAGCCGATGAGGTGATACGCCAGCGTGAGTCAGAACTTACACGCGATCTCGATCGTCGCAAAATTGAAATTGAGCACATGCTTCGCGAAATTCGTTCGCATGAAGAATCCATTGGTTTGCTCGATTATCAATTAGAGCAGCGTCAAGAGCGGCTCACTCGCGAGGCGAGTGCGCTTATCCAAGCGCGCGAAGCGATGCGCTCGCTATCGAAGCGCTTGCGTCAACGGCTCGAGGGTGTGGCTGCACTCGATGGCGAAGAAATTCGCAAGCAGTTGCGCGAGGAAATCACCTTTGAATGCCAGGAGGAGCTGCGCATTTTGCGCAAAGAACTCCTGGAGCGTTCTGAGCAAGACATCGTGCAAGAGGGTAAGCGAATTGTGGTTACCGCGATGCAGCGTCTCGTGAGTAAGCCTAACAATGATCTGACCGCAACGATTGTGCAGCTGCCGTCCGAGGAGATGAAGGGCCGCATTATCGGGCGAGAGGGGCGAAATATCAAATCGTTCGAGGCCGCT
>CAIOCT010000063.1 GCA_903856725.1 uncultured Verrucomicrobiota bacterium | reverse complement strand
ATCAGTGAACCCATGCCGATATAGTAAATCGGATGACCACGCAGGAGATCGGCAGCAAATTCACTCAGGAAGCGAATATTAAAAGCTGCGCCTGCTTGCGACATAATCTGCTGGGGGAAGAGCAAAATCGCGCTAGCAAAAATTACCGGCATAACCCCAGAATAATTTACCTTCAGCGGGAGAAATGAACTTTGGCCGCCATATACTTTTTGACCGACCACTCTCTTCGCATATTGAACCGGTATTTTACGCTGCCCTTGGGTGACTGCAATGATACCCATCGTAACAATAATAAAGAGACCCAACATCATGACCCCCTGCGGAAGACCGAGCTTGGCGACGCCGATCGGGGCAAAGAAAAGTTGATAAGTCGAATAAGCTGCCCCGGGGATATCAGCCAAGATTCCAACAGTGATCAACAATGATACACCATTACCAATACCTCGTTGAGTCACCTGTTCGCCAAGCCACATAAGGAGCATCGTGCCCGCGGTCATGAAGATGGTGGACTGCACCATGAACCAAAATTTACTAACGATAACAATTTGTCCGTAATGATTTACATCAAATCCAGAGAAAAGCCGCGCAGGATTTTCGAGCGCTAGAATCAAAAGAACCCCCTGCACTAAGCAAATAATGACAGTCGCATATCGTGTATATTGAGTGAGCTTCTGACGGCCAACATCCCCCTCCTGTTGCAAGCGGCTAAGCATGGGCACCACGGCAGTCAAAAGCTGGAAAATAATCGAAGCGCTAATGTAAGGCATGATGCCAAGAGCGCAGACAGCCCCCTTAACGAGAGCCCCACCTGTAAACATGTTATAAAGGCCAACCAGGGCACCTCCCCCATTGGCAGTTTGATCAGCAAAAAATGCCTGTAGCGGCTTCGGATCAATACCTGGAAGCGGAATATGGGCACCAACTCGTGCCACAAAAAGCAACCCAAGCGTGTAAAGGATCCGTGAGCGAAGCTCAGGGATCTTCAGGGAGTTCGTGAAGGCAGAAAACATTTTAGAAGATCAGGGGCGGGTTACGCAAGAAACGAGTGACGGCTAACTCTTCCCCACTCAGGCCGTGATAGCCTGGCCGCCAGCTTTTTCGAGTTTAGCTTTGGCCGAACCCGTAAATTTTTGTGCAGTTACCTTGAGGGCACGGGTGATTTCACCATCGCCAAGAATCTTAAGCGTTTTGATGCCCGCGCGCACGAGTCCGGCATGCGCCAACACCTCTGCGTTCACTTCAGTAATCGTGGCGTCAAGCCGCGCAAGGTCGCCGACATTAACAACAGCGTAGCTGGTGCGAAATTCGTAATTATTGAAGCCGCGATGTGGCAACTTACGGTAAAGGGGCATCTGGCCGCCCTCAAAACCGGGGCGTATAGAACTGCCCGAGCGAGCGCTCTGGCCCTTGCCGCCGCGGGTAGATGTTTTGCCGTGACCGCCGCCTTCGCCGCAGCCAACGCGTTTCTTGCGGTGCACAGCACCGGGGACATTTTTGAGATCGTGGAGACGCATGATAGTAATTCCTGATTAGGACGCCGTACTTCAGAAATGAAGCACGACTCGGAGTTTGATTAATTAAATTAAGCCCGCAGAGCCTTGAAATCTTCTTCGAGCCGAAGTTGGCGCAAGCCGTTCAAAGTAGCATGAACGACAGCAATATGGTTTTTAGAACCCATCGACTTGGTCAGAACATTATGGACGCCAGCAGCCTCAAGGACCGCCCGAACACCACCGCCAGCAATCAAGCCAGTCCCAGTGGAGGCCGGACGCAGAAACACCTTACCCCCATCGTATTCACCAAGGACCTCATGCGGAATCGTACTGCCCTTGAGCTTGACCGATACCATTCGTTTTTTGGCTGACTCCGTGGATTTTTTGATCGCATCAGGCACTTCGTTTGCCTTGCCGTAACCGATACCGACATTGCCCTTGCCGTCGCCCACTACGGACAAAGCAGAGAAGCTAAAACGGCGGCCACCTTTAACTACTTTGGCGCAGCGATTAATAAAGACGACTTTCTCGTACATACCGGGCTCGGCAGTTTCTTTATTGGAACGCGGGCCGGAAGACGATCTGGTTGAATTGTAATTCATGAGCGGAGATTAAAATTGTAGACCACCCTCACGGGCAGCATCAGCGAAAATTTTGACGCGACCGTGGAAGAGACGACCATTACGGTCAAAAACCACTCCGGTAATGCCAGCAGCTTTAGCTTTGACTGCAAAAGCTGAGCCAAGTGATTTAGCACCGGCAACATTGCCCTTCACTTTTGATTTCCGCGTCTCGGGATCAAGCGTGGAAAGAAATACGAGCGTCGTGCCCGTATCGTCGTTGACCGCCTGCGCATAGATATGCTTGCCAGAGAACTTCACGCTCAGGCGAGGGCGCACGGCAGTACCGGTCACTTTTTTTCGGATGCGCCATTTGCGCTTCTGGAGGAGTTGGGCTTTGTAAACTGTTTTCATGGGTGGTGGTGCGGTTAGGCGACGGTCTTACCTTCCTTACGACGGACACGCTCAGCGTACTCGCCGACAATACGCACGCCCTTGCCTTTATAAGGCTCTGGCGGATAGTAAGCGCGAATCTCGGCGGTAACTTGACCGACGAGTTGCTTATCGGCGCCCTCAATTTTTAATTTGGTCTGATCGGTAACAGTAACTTTAATCCCTTCAGGAATATCGTGAAGGATTGGGTGCGAATAACCTAAAGCGAGGTCAAGTTGCTTGCCTTTTAGGATGGCTTTGAAACCAACCCCTTGGATCTCAAGCTCTTTGAGATAACCAACACTAACGCCCTTAACCATGCCGGCTATTACTGAACGAGCCGTACCGTACATCGCGCGAGAAAAACGGGTCTCATCAAGCGGAGATACGCAAATAGTGTTATCTTTCTTTTCAATCTTAACGACGGAGGCAAAAGTCTTGGAGACTTTGCCCTTGGGGCCCTCGACAGACACCGTAGTATCTTTAATGTCGATTTTGACCTTGTCGGGAATTTGGACGGGTTGTTTGCCGATTCTGCTCATGGTGGTTATTCTCCTTACCAGACGGTGCAGACGAGTTCACCGCCGAGTTTATGGCGGCGGGCGTCCTGGTCCTTCATGAGACCCTTGGAAGTGGAAATGATCGAAAGCCCGAGGCCGTTAAGCACGCGCGGAATTTCAGAGTAGCCAGTGTAAATACGCCGGCCAGGTGTTGAAGTACGCTTGAGGCCAGTAATGACCGGAGCGCTATCAACATACTTCATCGTTACGATGAGGGTTTTATGCCCGCGCTCCTCAGTTCCTGTGGTGACTGCACGCACGAAGCCTTCGGCTTTAAGGATGCCGGCGAGGCTTTCCTTGAGTTTAGAATGCGGCATAACGCACTCAGCGAGTCCTGCCTTCGACGCATTGCGGAGACGGGTCAAAAAATCACTAATCGGATCGGTCATGGATGGATGGAGGTTAGGTTACCCGTCGGATCATATCCGACTTCCGGCGGGAAAATGTTTTTACCAGGAGGATTTGGTTACTCCAGGGATTTTGCCGGCAAGCGCGAGCTCGCGAAGCGTGATACGAGACACACCGAAACGACGATGAAAGCCGCGCGGGCGACCGCTGAGCGAACAGCGGTTACGGATGCGTACTTTTGAAGAATTACGGGGTAACTTGGCCAGCTTCTTTTGTGCGGCGAAAAATTCTTCGTCGGTAGTAGTGGGATTAGCAAGAATCGCCTTCAGCTCCGCACGCTTGACAGCATGCTTAGCAGTGAGACGGATACGCTTCTTGTTGCGTTCGATGGCAGAGGTTTTCGGCATGGCTCGATAAGGTTAAGCAGCGGTGGTTTTGGCAGGCACTGGATCGATCCGGCGGAACGGCATGCCCATAAGTTTTAAAAATTCGCGAGCTTCATCATCCGTGTCAGCCGAAGTCACAAAAGTGATATCAAGCCCCATCTGGCGTTTATTGTTTTCAACAACGATTTCTGGAAAAATAGTGAAATCAGTGATGCCGATGGTGTAATTGCCCTGACCATCCAATTTGTTAGGTACACCGCGGAAATCGCGAATAGACGGTAATGCCACGGCGAGCAGGCGCATAAAGAAATGCCACATGCTTTCACCACGCAACGTAACGTGGCACCCGGTGATTTGATTGGGCTTAAGCTTGAAATTGGCGATAGCCTTCTTCGAACGATTAAGCACGGGCTTTTGACCAGCAATCAGGCCGATATCACGGGCAGTTTCCGCAATGATATTTTTGTCGGCCTCTGAGCTAATGCCAGTATTGATAACGATTTTATCAAGCTTAGGCACCTGATGCTTATTTGTATACCCGCGCGCGGCAGTCAAAGCGGGAATAACCGTTTCGACGTAGTGTTTTTGTAAAGGTGTGAGTGGTTTGCTCATGAGTGCGACCGGGTTTCCGAGCCGGATGCTTGATGGTTAATATAAATGGTCTGGATCCCTGTGAGCTTATGCTTTGGCCACAGTAGCAGCTGGCAGTTTAGTGCGTTTCGACTGCTCATAGCGAGAGAGCAACATAAGATTTGACACATGAATCGTTCCCTCCCGTTCAGCGATTTTACCCTGTGGATTTTCTTGGGACTTTTTGAGATGCTTTTTAATCATCGCCACTCCCTCGACCACTGCACGATTTTTACCCGCGCGAATCTCGAGAACTTTGCCCTGCTTCCCTTTATGAGAACCGGCGATGACGATGACAGCATCGTTGCGTTTGATATGGAATTTCTGCATGTTAGAGGACCTCCGGAGCGAGCGAAATGATCTTCATGTAATTCTTGGCGCGAAGCTCACGAGCGACTGGGCCAAAAATGCGGGTGCCCTTAGGATTACCATCCTCACCGATAATAACTACCGCATTGCTGTCAAAACGGAGATAGCTACCGTCGGCGCGGCGCAGCGGGGCTCGCGTGCGTACGATGACAGCCTTGACGACTTCTCCTTTTTTCACCGTAGCGTCAGTACTGCTTTCTTTAATGTTGATAGTGATAATATCACCAACGTGAGCGTAGCGGGAAGGATGCCCGATCTTGCCGATCATAGACGCGCGGCGCGCGCCAGTGTTATCGGCAATATCAAGAATAGAACGCATCTGGATCATGGTAGTGTCTCCTGGAAATAAATTAGGCTTTAGCAGCCTGATTCAATTTAGTGGTCTTAGTGGGCACGGCAGCGGCGACATCTTGCTCGGAAACCGCGGTTAAATTAAGCCCAACTGAGGCCTCAACAATTCTAATGACACGCCAGCGCTTCAACCGGCTAATGGGACGGGTCTCCATGACCTCAATTTTATCCCCGATCTTGGTTTCATTTTTCTCGTCATGCACATGCAAGACAGTCTTACGATTGATCACCTTGTGATAAAGCGGATGTGGCGTCTTGTAAGGAACAGTAACCTTGACTGATTTGTCGCCCATTTTGGAGCTGACGAAACCGATCACGGTCTTGCGGCGATTTTGGCGGGCGTGAGTGGACATGATAATAAGCGGTTGGCGCTAGGCTTTTAAGCGACCTGCGGAGTTTGCTTCTGTTTCAAGATTGTCTCTAGGCGGGCGATATCCTTGCGGTATTCGCGGAGCAAGTGAGGCTTCTCAATTTGACCAGTGTGCTTGCGCAGTCGCAATTGGAGTAATTTTTCGCGCGATTCGCGAATTTTAGTGATAATCTCAGCTGGGGCGAGATCGCGGATTTCTTTGGAATTCATGACAGTCGTTCTCCTGTAAAATTAAGCGGCAAAGCCTTCGCGGACAATGAAACGGCAGCGAAAAGGCAGTTTAGCATCGGCAAGGCGGAAAGCTTCGCGCGCAACAGTGAGTGACACACCGGCCAACTCAAATAGCACCGCGCCTGGTTTAATCACTGCAACGTAATATTCAACCGGACCCTTACCTTGACCCATACGCACTTCGGCCGGCTTTTTAGTTACGGGCTTATGCGGGAAAATCCGAATCCAGAGCTTACCTTTGCGCTTGAGATGACGGGCAATGGTAACGCGAGCAGCTTCAATCTGTTGACCGGTCATTGGACCGCGAGACAGAGATTGTAGGCCGAATTCACCGAAAGCGAGAGTGTTGCCGCGCTTGGCATTGCCAGCGCGAGAGCCTTTCATCGACTTACGGTATTTGGTGCGGGCGGGTGAGAGAGCAGGCATGGGAGCGGTTGGCGTTGAGCTATAAGCTTAGGGCCGGGTAAACAGTTTAGTTGGCTTCGTCTTTTTTACAGATCCAGCATTTAACGCCGATTTTTCCCCAGACTGTCTGGGCTTCAGCGAATCCGTAATCGATATTTTCGCGCAAAGTCTGTAGAGGGATGCGGCCTTGGCGCTGCCACTCACGGCGGGCAATATCTGCACCACCGAGGCGACCGGAGCACTGGATCTTAATTCCATCAATCCCGAGAGACATCGCAATTTGAATGGACTTTTTGATAGCGCGCCGAAAAGCAATACGACGTTCAAGTTGCAGCGCTACGTTTTCGGCGACTAATTGGGCTTCCACTTCAGGCTTTTTCACTTCCTGAATATCCAGCAAGACTTCCTTGCCGGTAAGTTTAGCCAACTGCAGCTTCATCGTCTCGACCTCTTGGCCTTTCTTACCAATGACAATGCCAGGGCGGGCGGTGAAAATCTTAACGCGAACGCGATTACCGGCCCGCTCAATGAAGATGCGGGGCACGGAAGCCTGTTTCAGCTTTTCCATTAGCGTAGTGCGGATGACTTGATCCTCATGGAGGAGCTTAGCGAAATCCTTTTTACGCGCAAACCAGCGTGACTGCCAGTTGCGACGGACGGCGAGGCGGAAGCCTGTAGGGTTAGTCTTTTGTCCCATGGTAAAAAATTAGTTGGTTTTGCCGTCGGAAAGAATGATGCGCAGATGTGACATCCGCTTGACGCGTGGCTTAGCTGAGCCGCGAGCGCCCGCCTTGAATCGCTTTAAGACAGGCCCGTTCTCAACCAAGGCACGATGTACCACGAGTTGGTCAGCCGATATGCTATTATTATTCTCCGCATTAGCCACGGCGCTCTTGAGTGTCTTAACGAGCAAGCGAGAAGATTTGCGCGGGATGAGCGTGAGAAAGTCGATCGCTTCGTTGACGGCACGGCCCTGGATAAGGCGTGCGACTTCGCGAACCTTCTTAGGCGACATGTGCGCGTTGCGGGTGAGAGCTTGAATTTCCATGATGGTGTTCCAGTTAGGCCGAGGCCTCAAATTTCCTTACGGGTCATGCCACCGTGCGACTTAAAGATGCGCGTGGGAGCGAACTCGCCGAGCTTATGGCCAACCATATTCTCCGTGACGTATACGGCTATATGGCTTTTGCCGTTGTGAACGCTAATAGTGTGACCGACGAATTCAGGGGTAATCGTCGAACGACGACTCCAAGTCTGAATGGGCTTGCGGGTGCCGGCGATCTTAGCCGCCTTCTGGATTTTCTCCAAAAGATGGTAATCGACAAAGAAACCTTTTTTGATGGAACGGGCCATGGTGCGAAGTCGTTAGGATTATTTCTTGCCGCGTGGCGGACGGCCGTTGGCGCGAATGAGAATGAAGGAACTAGAGAGCTTAGTCCGGCGACGAGTAGGGAAACCTTTCGCAAGTTGACCCCACGGAGAAACCAAGTGCTGGCGACCACCACCACCCTTGGACTTGCCTTGACCACCACCATTCGGGTGATCTACAGGGTTCATCGCGACACCGCGCACGCGAGGACGGCGGCCGAGCCAACGGTTACGACCTGCCTTGCCGAGCTTCCGCTTGCTGTGATCAGCATTAGAAACTTCGCCAATACTAGCCCGGCACTGGGCATTAACGAGACGCGTTTCCCCTGAAGCCATCTTGATTTGCGCGTAACCGTCCTCAATTGTGATCAGCTCGACTGAAGTGCCGGCGGAACGAGCGATTTGAGCGCCGCGCCCAGGCATAAGCTCAACAGCATGCAGCTTGGTAGCGGGAGGTATAGCAGCTAAAAGGAACGAATTTCCGGGCCGAAAATCATTAGTGTCAGTTTTAAGCGCGTTATAAATAGTATCGCCCACGCTCAAACCCTGCGGAGCCAACACATAGCTCTTTGTGCCATCAGCGTAGGCAAGCAAGGCTAGTAATGCACTGCGGTTAGGATCATACTCGATCGCTTGTACCTTAGCAGGCATATCGAGTTTCTTACGTTTAAAATCGATAATTCGATAAAGCTTTTTATGACCACCGCCGCGACGGCGAGATGTGATGCGACCATAGGCATTACGACCGCCAGTCTTGCTCTTCGACTCGACGAGGGAGCGCTCAGGGCGTTTAGTAGAAATATCATCCGGACGGTTCAGGGTGGTGAACCGAAGGGACGCGGTGAGAGGACGGAAAGATTTTAAGGCCATGGTGGATTAATCTCCTGGGCTCAGCTGAGTTCGATCTTATCACCCTGTTTTAGGGTGACGATGGCGCGCTTGCTATCGGAAGTAGTGATAGGTTGTCCGCGACGAGATTTTTTTGGTTTACCCTTGCGGTTAATAATATTCACGCGGGTAACGGAAACCTTGAAGGTCTGCTCGATAGCCTCGCGCACCGTATATTTGGTCGCAGACGAGAACACGTCGAAGGTGTATTGCCCGTAGTTAGACGAGAGTTTGTTAGACTTCTCCGTAAGACGGAGATGTTTGAGGACTGTGTCGGCGTTAATCATGACTGGGCTCCATTGGCGCGGGCGATGATTTTCTCAAGGGCCTTAGTCGACACAACAATCTTAGCGTAAGTGCAAAGATCGAGGGTGTTGAGTTTAGCGGCCGCCTGAAGTGTAACCCGAGCAAGATTGCTCGCGGCGCGAGTGGTCTCGCTTGTAAAAGGATCATCTACGATGAGGACCTTACCCTTAGGGGCAATGCGCGTAATAACTGCGTTCATTGCTTTGGTCTTCATTTCTTTTGAAACGAAGGCTTCAATAACGCTGATATCACCAGCGAGGGCGCGATCAAATAAAGCGCGGTTAAAAGCTAGGCTTTTAACTTTGCCATTAATTTTCTTGGAATAATCGCGTGGCTTAGGACCAAATACAACGCCACCACCGCCCCACAAAGGAGAACGAATGGAGCCAGCGCGAGCACGACCAGTCCCCTTCTGGGCCCATGGTTTCTTGCCGCCACCGCGAACTTCCCCGCGCGTCTTAGTAGAATGTGTGCCAAGACGGGCATTGGCGTTATGGGCGACCACGACTTCCTTGACAGCTTGCAGGCCTTTGTTGCCCTCAAACGTTGGAAGGTTAAAATCAGCCTCGCGACTTTGCGTGGCGTCAGGTGTAAAAATAGTGAGCTTCATGTGATAACGTTCTCCGATGATCAGGCCTTCTTGGCTTTTTTGCCGGCGCGGATAATGACATCGTCGCCGTTAGCTCCAGGAATGCAGCCATTGACGAGAATTAGGTTCTTGTCGGCGATAATCTGCACTACTCGCAAATTTTGCACCGTCCGGAATTGACTACCCATATGACCGGGCATGCGCTGATTTTTCCACACTCGGCCAGGGGTCTGGCGCATACCAACCGAGCCAATTCGACGATGGAACATGGAGCCGTGAGCCGCAGGACCACCGCCAACACGAAAGCGCTTCACGACGCCTTGGAAGCCTTTGCCCTTTGACACGCCGATCACATCGACGATCTGGCCTTCGGCAAAGATCGCGACGGTAATGACGTCACCGAGCTTAACCTCAGGAGCCTCGATCAAACGGACTTCATTCAAAACGCGCGGCGTGGAGTCTAAACCAGCTTTCTTAGCGTGGTTACTTTCCGCTTTAGACGCGTTTTTTGTCTTCTGGGCACCAAAGCCAAGTTGAACAGCATTGTAGCCGTCAGACGACATCGTCTTGATTTGAACAACCGGGCATGGGCCGGCTTCCACAACCGTAACCGGGATCAAGACGTTTTGAGCGTCATAGACCTGGGTCATACCGATTTTTTTTCCTAATAGTGTAGCGATCATGGGCTAAGTGGTAGGTGGCATTAGAATGCCGTTTGTTTAGACCTACTTTAACAAGGGCCGGGATTAGCCGGCTGGCTGCTAAGATGGTGAAAAGTGATGTTTAAACGTTAATAGTAATATCAACGCCAGACGGTAAGTTAAGTTTCTTAAGCTCATCGACGGTCTGAGCGGTTGGCTCAAGAATATCAATAAGGCGTTTGTGCGTGCGAGATTCAAACTGCTCCATCGATTTTTTGTCGACGTGCGGAGAACGATTAACCGAAAGTTTTACGATATGAGTGGGAAGCGGGATGGGGCCCGAGACGCGAGCGCCGGAGCGCTTAGCGGTTTCCACGATTTCCACGGCGGATTGATCGATAACTCGATAATCGTAGCCTTGGAGTTTGATGCGTATGCGTTGGCCTTTCATGGCAATATAAAGAACGAGGGTTGAAAATTAGGTGCGAGCAGGGCCCTTCGCATTGGTTTCGACAATTTTGGCGAGCTGCGAGTTAGGAACCTGCGCAAAATGAGAAGGCGTAATGGACGCGCTAGCACGCCCCTTTGATAAGGAGCGAATATCTGTGACGTAGCCGAAGAGTAACTCAAGAGGAACATGGGCAGTAATGATACAGGCCCCTGACTTATTTTCCATGCTTTGAATCTGACCGCGACGGCGATTGATATCACCCAAAAGGTCACCTTGGTACTCTTCTGGGGTCGTAACCTCGACACCCATAATCGGCTCAAGCAAAATAGGCCCAGCCTGCTTCATCGCGTCCTTGAAAGCGAAGATACCTGCCATTTTGAAAGCGAGTTCAGACGAGTCAACTTCGTGGAACGAACCATCCGTGATACGAATGATAACGTCTACAACCGGGAACCCAGCAACAACTCCATTATTAGAGCCTTCCAAAATGCCCTCGGTCGCAGGCTTGATGAATTCCTTAGGAATTGAACCACCGACGGTCTCATTGATTACCTCAACGCCCTTACCCTTAACGTTTGGCTCAAGCTTAATCACAACGTGACCATACTGTCCCTTACCGCCAGACTGACGGATAAATTTACCTTCACCATCGGCTGCCTTTGCGATTGTTTCGCGATAGGCAATTTGCGGCTTACCCGAAGTCGCCTCGACCTTAAATTCGCGTTTCATGCGATCGCGGATAATATCAAGGTGCAGTTCACCCATGCCGGCGATAATGATCTGCCCAGTGTCCTGATCCGTCTTAACACGAAGGGTAGGATCTTCTGCCACTAAGCGCTGCAAAGCCATGCCCATTTTTTCTTGGTCAGCCTTTGAGTTGGGCTCAATAGACATCGCAATAACCGGTTCAGGGAAAGATGGCGGCTCTAGGCGAATATCAAAATCTTCATCACAGAGCGTGTCGCCGGTAATAACGTCTTTAACACCAACGACAGCACAAATATCGCCCGAGTAAGCCATATCAATATCTTCGCGCTCGATAGCGCGCATTAATACCAAGCGGGAAACGCGTTCACTCCGGCGAGTTCGTGGATTATAAACAGCCATCCCTCGGGGCAGAGTGCCGGTGTAAACGCGGAAAAATACGAGCTTACCAACGAAGGGATCGGTCCAAAGCTTGAAGGCCAGTCCAGCGAGCTTGCCCTTGTCGTTAACTACGGCCTGCACAGGCTGGCCGTCGCTATCCTGACCCTGCATCGGCGGAACATCGATAGGGCTTGGAAGATAATTAACTACACAATCAAGGAGACGTTGCACCCCTTTCTTCTTAAAGGCGGAGCCGGGGATCACTCCGGTAAATTGAAGGGAGATGGTGGCCTTGCGAACGCCAAGTAATAACTCAGGCACAGAAATTTCCTGACCACTGAGATATTTCTCGGCAATGACATCATCAAAATCGCAGACAGCCTCGATCAATTTATCACGGTACTCCTTCACCTGCGCTTTCATGTTGGCAGGAATCTCACTCGTAATCGGATTCATTCCGAGTTGGTCCGTCGTGTCGTCAAAGATATAGGCGATCTGCTGCACTAAATCGATCAGTCCGGTAAAATTTTCCTCAGCGCCGATGGGCAGGAAGAGAGGATGCGCATTGGCTTTGAGTTTCTCGCGCATTTCTTCGACAGCGCGAAAGAAATTAGCGCCAGTGCGGTCCATCTTATTAATGAAGGCGACGCGAGGGACTTTATATTTATTAGCCTGACGCCAAACGGTTTCAGACTGCGGTTGCACCCCAGCCACGGCGCAAAATACAGCCACCGCACCATCAAGAACGCGCAACGAGCGCTCTACCTCAGCGGTAAAATCAACGTGCCCAGGAGTGTCGATAATATTAATGCGCTGTTTGATGCCTTTCCAAGGGCCCCAAGATGCATTCCAAGCACATGAAATAGCTGCAGCTGTGATCGTTATTCCGCGCTCACGTTCTTGCTCCATCCAGTCGGTGACTGTGGTCCCCTCGTGAACTTCGCCCATCTTATGGACTGCCCCAGAATAAAATAAAATTCGTTCAGTCGTGGTCGTCTTGCCCGCATCAATATGCGCAGCGATTCCGATATTACGAGTCCACTCGAGCGGAAAAGGACGATCCTTGGAGTTAACCGGCGATACATTCGCTTTATCGGTAACGACAACAATACTAGGTGATGCAGAGGCAGACATGCTTATAATTCCTTACCAGCGGAGATGAGCAAAGGCACGATTCGCCTGAGCCATCTTGTGCATCTCTTCCTTCTTCTTAACTACCGATCCCGTATTATTGTAGGCATCGATAATTTCGGCAGCAATAGCATCGCGCATCGGCGTGCCCTTACGCCCAGTAGCAGCGTTAACCATCCAACGAAGAGCCAATGATTCTTGGCGCTCAAAAGAAATTTCCACAGGGACTTGATACGTAGCTCCACCGACGCGGCGGCTCTTAACTTCTAGCTTTGGACGAGCATTTTCCATTGCGCCCATTAACAAATCGACCGGATCGCCCTTTTGGAGCTTCTCGCTTACACGCTCAAAAGCGCCGTAAACAATACGCTCAGCAAGCGTACGCTTGCCGCTTTTCATAATAACATTAATAAGGTGCGTCACCAGTGCGCTGTTATAGCGAACATCTGAGACGGGAGGACGATGGGTAGCTCTACGGCGACGTGACATGGCGGCTTAAAAAAAGAACGAGGTTTAGGAGGCCTTAACGGCTTTCGGGCGCTTAACGCCGTATTTGGAGCGGGAGCGGCGACGCTTTTCAACGCCAGTAGCGTCGAGAGTACCGCGGACAATATGGTAGCGAACGCCTGGAAGATCCTTCACGCGGCCGCCTCGCACGAGCACAATAGAATGCTCCTGCAAATTATGCCCTTCATCAGGGATATATGAAATCACCTCAACGCCGTTAGTAAGGCGGACTTTGGCGACCTTGCGGATAGCCGAATTAGGTTTCTTAGGTGTGCGGGTCATGACCTGCACGCAAACGCCGCGCCGGAAGGGATTACCCTGCAACGCCGGAGCCTTAGACTTCGCGACAATGCGGCGACGTCCTTTTCTCACGAGTTGGTTGATGGTTGGCATGTGTTGTGTTGAAAGGTTTGAAAAAGGGGAAAGGGGCGCGGAACCTACCGGAGGCAAAGCCCCCCGCAAGCACTATTTCGCGCTTTAGATAGAAAAATAAATCCTAGGCGGAAATAACCCAGTATTTATCCCTCCTAGACCTCAGCAAATTAGCTGCTAAGATTGTAAGTGATGAACCGAACGTTAAGAAAAACATGTCAATTACTTGCACTTCAAGTGCTAAATTAGAAAAATGAAGGAAAGTTGCTCACAATTTGCCTTAATCCAGCACCGCAAGACCGAATTTCTTAATTCTGCTGAAACTTAAATCGGAATATAGATCCGAGGAGACCTGCTCTTTTCGGGTTCAGCCCCGCATCAATCTGAAAGCAATGCCCTGCTGATATTACGCTAACTCCGCCTGTCATTACACTCTGTAACTAAAAAGAGCATCACAGTAATGATATCCATTTAAGAGCGGCAAAATATAAAATTACGGCTTAGATAAACTCAGCTATTTCGCCCGGAGCGCGCGCCTAAAATAGCAATGCTGAATACGAATTTTGTGATTAGATTCAGATCTTTCATAAAAAATTTAGCCAGTGTCTCGCCTCATTTTAAAAACAAAAAAGCCGCGGACGAAAGTCCGCGGCTTAGATTTTTAGGTGGCACTTGCTTAACTGGCAGCAGCCACAGTCTTCGGAGCATCGTCCATCGGAATTTCTCCCCCAAGAGGGAGCGTCACCTTAAGTTTCTTGTAGCCAGGCCAGCCCGTGCCAGCAGGAATCAAGTGACCCATGATAACATTTTCCTTGAAGCCTTTGAGATGATCAACCTTTCCAAGCGTCGATGCGTCAGTTAAGACGCGAGTCGTCTCTTGGAACGAAGCAGCTGAAATGAAGCTTTCCGTCTCGAGAGAGGCTTTGGTAATACCCAAGAGGATTGGCTCAGCTTCAGCAGGTTTACCACCAGCCGCATCGATCCGCTTATTTTCACGCAAGAATGCAACTCGGTCGATTTGCTCGCCCCAGAACCATTCCGTATCACCCGGATCAGAAATACGCACCTTGCGGAGCATCTGACGGATAATAACCTCAATGTGTTTATCGTTAATCGATACGCCCTGAAGACGGTAAACTTCCTGCACTTGACCGATAAGGAATTCGTACAGGGCTGTTGGTCCGAGAATCTCAAGAATCTCGTGTGGATCAGCTGAGCCTTCAGTCAAATGTTGGCCCTTGTGAACAACATCACCCGCCTGCACAATAATATGCTTTCCGTGCGGAATGAGATGCTCTTCTTCGGAGCCAGCTTCCTCATGGCGGACTACTAGCTTACGTTTGCCACGAATTGATCCTTCGAATGAAACAACGCCTTCAATACGCGCCATTTCTGCAGCTTCCTTCGGACGGCGAGCCTCAAATAGCTCAGCTACACGGGGAAGACCGCCAGTGATATCCTTGGTGACAGAGGCCTGACGAGGCGTCTTGGCCAACAAAGCACCTGGAGTGATGATATCACTCTCCGCAACAGAGATCTGTGCTCCCGTAGGAATCGAATAAGCGGCAACGGGCTTTCCATGGTCGTCACGAACCTCGATCTGCGGATTAAGATCTTCTTTATGTTCAATGACTACAGTCGCGATGCGGCCAGTAGACTCGTCAAGCTCACGCTTCACAGTTACCCCTGGAATCATATCTTTGAAATGAAGCGTACCAGCTTTCTCGGAGAGAACGGGAATATTGTAAGGATCCCATTGGGCAATGGTATCGCCCTTGGTCACCTTCGCTCCGTCAGTGACGGATAGGAACGTGCCTACCACGATTGGGTACGATTCCAGCTCGCGATCATTGTCATCAATAATCAGAAGTGAACCAGTTTTGTTGAGAACGATATTGAAACCTTCGGCTGTCTGCACGAGCCGGAGACCGCGATATTTAACGATACCAGAGTTACGAACCTTGATCTCAGGGTTCTTGGAACCAGCTGATGCGACGCCACCAATGTGGAACGTACGCATGGTCAACTGCGTGCCGGGTTCACCAATAGATTGCGCAGCAATAATCCCAACGGAGTCACCAATTTTCGCCACTTTATTCGTGGCGGGATTGATTCCGTAAGATTTGGCATCGATCCCTTGCTCACTCGTAGAAGTGAGCGGAGAAAGCACTTTGACGCGCTCAATACCAGAATCTTCAATCCGCTTGGAGAATTCCTCCGTAATAAGCTCACCGGCATCAACAATAGTTTTAGTCGGATTAAGCGGATCGAATATATCATCGGCCGAGAAGCGACCAACGATACGCTCCGCCAATGTCACCAGCATAGTTTCGCCTTCGAAAATAGCTTTCTTCCAAATGCCATCACGCGTGCCGCAATCTTCTTCAGTGACGACAGCATCCATAGCTACATCGCAAAGTTTGCGAGTCATGTAACCAGCGTCAGCCGTCTTGAGTGCGGTATCAGCGAGCCCTTTACGGGCACCGTGCGTGGAGATGAAGTATTCGAGAACCGTAAGCCCCTCACGGAACGAAGACAAGATAGGGCGCTCGATAATTTCGCCAGATGGCTTAGCCATAAGGCCGCGCAGGCCGCACAGCTGCCGGACCTGCTGCTTGTTACCGCGCGCGCCTGAGTCCATCATGATGTAAACAGGATTAACCTCAGGCTTGCCATCGTTATTCTCTAACTTGGCAAAGACAGCCTTCGCAATGCGATCAGTGGCACCGGTCCAGATATCGATGATCTTATTATAGCGCTCACCAGAGGTGATAATACCCTTTTTATATTGGGACTCGACCTCATCGACCTTCTTGCGGGCATCGTGCACAATTTCCTTCTTATTTTCCGGGATAATCATGTCGTCGATACCGATTGAGATACCAGCCTGCATGGCGGTCTGGAAGCCCAGTTCCTTCAAGCGGTCGAGCGTCTCCACGGTAACACGATCACCAGCAACCTTATAGGTATTGAGAATTAGGTCACCCAACTTACCTTTTGGCACTGGAAAATTAATAAATCCCAGTGCGGGCGGCCAGATTTCATTAAAGATCACGCGGCCCACGGTAGTACGCAGCACCTTACGCTCCTTGTTACCGTAAACAGTGTCCTTCTTAAAGTCGGGATTCGGTACCTCAATCCAATCGTGCATCTTGAGGGCCCCATCGGCCTTAACATAAAGCACTTCTTGTAGGCCAGAGAGTAACGGCACCCGGACGCCCTTAGCAGGCTTTGTGCGCGGCTCAATGGTGAGATAATAAGCACCTAGGACGATATCTTGAGAGGGGGTGAGGATCGGCTTACCAGAGGACGGCGAGAAAATATTATTCGTCGACATCATCAGCAGCTTACATTCGAGGATTGCCTCGAGTGATAAGGGCACGTGAACCGCCATCTGGTCGCCGTCGAAATCTGCATTATATGCAGTACAGACGAGCGGATGGACGCGGATAGAAGAACCCTCGATAAGCACAGGCTCAAACGCCTGAATCGAGAGACGGTGCAAGGTCGGCGCACGATTAAGCAGCACCGGATGACCCTTAGTAACTTCCTCGAGAATATCCCATACTTCTGGGGACTTTTTCTCGATCATCTTACGAGCACCGCGAACGGTGTGCACGAAACCGAGCTCCTTCAGTCGGCGAATGATAAACGGTTCAAAAAGAACGAGGGCCATCTTTTTGGGCAGACCGCACTGATGCAGCTTTAACTCTGGTCCGATGACGATCACGGAACGTCCAGAGTAGTCCACACGCTTGCCGAGCAAATTCTGTCGGAACCGTCCCTGCTTGCCTTTCAGCATATCAGATAGCGATTTCAACGGACGATTACCTGCACCTGTTACTGGGCGCCCGTGACGACCATTGTCAAATAAGGCATCGACCGCTTCCTGCAACATACGCTTCTCATTATGAATGATAACGTCAGGCGTCTTGAGCTGCATCAAATTGCGAAGACGATTATTGCGATTAATAACGCGCCGATAAAGGTCGTTAAGATCGGAGGTCGCAAAGCGCCCCCCCTCGAGAGGAACCAACGGCCGCAGATCGGGCGGTATAACCGGAAGCACCTCGAGCACCATCCATTCGGGACGGGACTTGGAATTAATGAATCCACCAATGACCTTAAGCCGCTTGGAGAGTTTCTTCTTAATCTGCTTAGAGCGAGTGGCTCGCATGGTCTCATGCAGTTCAGCAACCACAGCTGGCATATCAATTTGGATCAAGACGTCACGGATAGCCTCCGCACCCATTTTAGCAGTGAAAGCGTCAGCGCCGTATTCTTCTACGGCCTGCTGGTGCTCTGTTTGCGTCAGCAGCTGCTTGAGCAAGAGCGGTGTCTTGCCCGGATTAGTGACCATGAAATTCTCATAATAAATCACGCGCTCAAGTGAGCGTGCGGTCATATCGAGTAACAGACCAAGCCGACTTGGCATGCTCTTGAGAAACCAGATATGGGCAACGGGAACAGCCAATTCAATATGGCCCATTCGCTCACGTCGGACGCGGGCAATAGTAACCTCAACGCCGCAGCGATCGCAGACGACATCTTTATACTTGATGCGTTTGTATTTACCGCAGGCGCACTCATAATCACGCACTGGACCAAAAATCTTTTGGCAGAAAAGACCGCCTGGTTCAGGCTTGAAAGTGCGATAATTGATCGTCTCAGGATTTTTCACCTCACCCTTCGACCAAGACCGGATGGTCTCAGGTGAGGCGACGGTAATTGAAACGTTGTCGAATGGATTTTCGTCCGAACCAAGGACGGACCGGACTTCTTCACGGGCGTGTTCAGTGCTCATTGTGCTTTTTGCTCCGAGGATAATGTTAAAGGTTAGCGACTGCCGCCGAGGGCTTCGCCAAGCGCAGTGCGCTTAGCGAGTTTGATATCGAGGCCAAGGGCTTGCATTTCCTTGACCAAAACATTGAACGATTCCGGCGTACCGGCGCTCAAGGTATTATCGCCCTTCACAAGCGATTCGTAGATTTTGGTGCGTCCGTTGACGTCATCAGATTTGACCGTGAGGAGCTCTTGCAGCGTATGCGCCGCGCCATAAGCCTCGAGCGCCCACACTTCCATTTCTCCGAAGCGCTGACCACCGTATTGAGCTTTGCCGCCCAGAGGTTGTTGCGTAACCAACGAGTAAGGACCGACGGCGCGCGCGTGAATCTTGTGAGAAACCAAATGGTTCAGCTTCATCATATAAATGTAGCCCACAACCACCTCTTGATCGAGTTTCTCGCCAGTGCGACCATCATGGAGCGGGCTCTTGCCGGACATCGGAAGGTTAGCTTCTTTGAGGTAGCCACGCACCTTGCTTTCAGGAATACCGTCAAATACGGGGGTAGCCACCTTGATGCCCAATTTCTTACAGGCCCATCCGAGGTGAGTCTCAAGAACTTGGCCGACGTTCATGCGTGAAGGCACGCCAAGTGGATTCAAGCAGATTTCAATGGGGGTTCCGTCAGGCAAGAATGGCATATCTTCCTCAGGGACGATCTTAGCGACCACACCCTTGTTACCGTGACGGCCAGCCATCTTATCACCGACCTCAAGTTTTTGCTTGGTGGCGATATAGACTTTTACCGTCTTGATAACACCCGGGCCATTTTCATCGCCCGTTTCAATAGTTGCGATCTTACGTTCACGATCGCCTTCCAGCTCATCGAATTTTGATTGGAAGGAAGCGATGATCTCCATGATCTTAATGCGAACGGGGGAAGGATCGATTTCGATATGCTTCGCCACAGCCGCCAACTTACGAAGCAGCGTCTTGGTGATTTTACGGTTGGCGGGAATAATAATCTCCCCCGTTTGGCCGTTGATTACATCGAGCGGAATTTTTTCGCCGAGCAAGATATTAGAAAGCGCCTCGGTCAATTGCTCCCGCAATTTATCCATCTGCGTTTTATAGTCTTCCTGGATCTGCTTTACTTGGCGACGGCGATCAGACGGAGAGAGACGATCGCGCTCCGCATCGAGGCGGCTGGTCGAAACTTTCACATCCATGATAATCCCATTCACCCCCGAAGGTACAATGAGTGACGTGTCCTTAACATCAGCAGCTTTTTCGCCGAAGATGGCGCGCAGCAGCTTTTCTTCTGGAGCGAGCTCAGTCTCGGATTTCGGAGTGATTTTACCGACGAGAAGATCGCCAGGTTTAACCTCAGCTCCGATACGAATGACGCCATTATGGTCGAGATGCTTCAATGCTTCTTCCCCAATATTAGGAATATCGCGCGTGATCTCTTCCGGCCCAAGCTTAGTGTCGCGGGCGATAACCTCAAATTCCTGGACGTGAATTGAAGTAAAAATATCCTCCTTGAGTACTTTCTCGGAGATCAGAATAGCATCTTCGAAATTATAACCATTCCATGGCATGAAGCCGACGAGCACGTTGCGCCCGAGAGCTAATTCACCATGGTCAGTTGACGGACCATCTGCAATGCACTCACCTTTTTTAACTTTTTGGCCCTTTTTTACAATAGGGCGCTGACTAAAGCAGGTACCAGCATTAGAGCGCATAAATTTACGCAGCTCGTATACGAAAACATGATTTTTGGGGTCATGCTTAGGGTGGCGGGGCAATTCGCCATCCTTGGTGACAATAATCTGCTTGGCATCGACTGAGGCAACGATCCCAGCCTCGTCAGCAATGACCACTGTTTTCGAGTCACTGGCGAGCCGAGCCTCAAGACCAGTACCTACAAACGGGGCTTCCGTCTGTAAAAGTGGCACGCCTTGGCGTTGCATGTTCGAGCCCATGAGCGCGCGATTAGCATCGTCATGTTCTAAGAAGGGGATCAACCCAGCGGCAACAGAGACCACCTGCTTAGGCGAGACATCCATCAAATCGACTTCTTCAGCCGAAACTTCCAGGAAATTGCCTGAATGACGCGCGGTAACCTTACCGACATAATGACCCTTGCTATCAACTTCAGCATTAGCCTGAGCGATGGTCTTGCCTTCTTCTTGGTCAGCCGTGAGGTAGACTACTTTGTCGGAGACGCGGCCTTTTTCAACAACGCGATAGGGTGATTCAATGAAACCAAATTCATTAACCCGGGCATACGTTGAAAGCGAATTGATGAGACCAATATTTGGGCCCTCCGGTGTCTCAATCGGACAAATTCGACCGTAGTGAGAAGGATGAACATCGCGCACTTCAAAGCCAGCGCGTTCGCGATTCAGACCGCCAGGTCCGAGCGCAGATAACCGGCGCTTGTGTGTAAGCTCGGCCAGAGGATTAATCTGGTCCATAAATTGCGAAAGCTGACTACGAGCGAAGAAATCACGAATAACCGTCGTCAGAGCCTTTGGATTAATCAGCTTCTGCGGTGTGATCGAGTCCACGCTCTGGTCATAAAGCGTCATTCGCTCACGTACTAAGCGTTCCGTGCGAGAAAGACCAACTCGGCATTGATTGGCGAGTAATTCGCCCACGGTGCGCACACGGCGCGAACCGAGGTGATCGATATCATCGACAATCCCATCACTTTTCTTCAAGCGCACCAAATATTTGGTAGCAGCCACAATGTCGGCGCTGTCCAAAATACGGTTCTCAAGATCCATCTTTAAATCAAGTTTTTGATTGATTTTGTAACGACCAACACGGCCGAGATCATAGCGCTTTGGATCAAAAAACAGCCGCTTGAGCAGAGCCTTGGCGTTAGCAGGGGTTGGCGGCTCACCTGGGCGAAGCTTCTTATAAACTTCCTTCAGTGCCTCCTCCTCATTGCGAGTAGGATCTTTTTTGAGTGCACGAATGATGGCGCCCTCGTCAGCAGTCGTATCAATCACCCGCATAGACTTAATATCGTGCTTCTCGAAAGTGCGAACAATTGCCTTGGTTAACGGCTCAAAGGCTCGCGCCAAGACAACACCCTTTTGGGCATCGATCACATCTTCGACGAGAACAAGCGTGGACACATTCTCAAGGTCGAGGGCCTTGCTGACCTTCAAATCCTGAATAGTATAAAACAGATTGAGAATATCGAGATCGTTGCTGAACCCGATGGAACGCAGCAAGGTCGTGATAAGAAATTTGCGACGACGACGACGACGATCGAGGTAAACGTAAAGCAAATCGTTATTATCAAATTGCACCTCCAGCCATGTACCGCGATCAGGAATTATGCGGAAAGAATGCAGCAATTTACCATTCGGATGCGTCGCAACCTCAAAGCAAATACCAGGTGAACGATGAAGCTGGGAAACAACAACCCGCTCAGCACCATTAATGATAAAAGATCCACGCTCGGTAACCATGGGAATATCACCCATGAAGATCTCTTCATCTTTAATAAAATCTTCTTCGCGCAAGCGCAGCTTGACGTAGAGCGGCACGGCGTAAGTCACGCCCTCACGTAAACACTCGATCTCAGAACTCTTCGGCTCGCCGATTGTATAGGAAACGTATTCGAGGGTTAGGCGCTCATCGTAAGAATGGATGGGGAAAACCTCCTTAAAGACGGCCTCTAGGCCGTAAGGCTTGCGCTGCTTCTCTGGGGTATCTTTTTGAAGATACTCAAGATAGGAGCTAATCTGCAGCTCAATAAGGTTGGGCGGCTGAATGACTTCGCGGAGTTTGCCGAAGTTAATGCGTTCGGTATGAGTGCGGTCGGCCATGGAATTTCCCGTGTAGAGGTGAACTTTAAAAAACAGAGACTTAGCTATTCATGAATGAATAACCAATTATGCGGCGCACACGCGCGAGGTCGCGCTGTGCGGAAAGAACAAAACGAAAAAAGCCGAAAACAGGTCGCGGTTGGCCGCGACCTGTTCCGGTGAATTGAGATGATAAAGGAACGAAATCTCCAAGTGGTTACTTGAGTTCCACTTTGGCCCCAGCGGCCTCAAGCTTCTTCTTGATTTCTTCAGCCTCAGCCTTGTTAACGCCTTCCTTGACTGGCTTGGGTGCACCTTCGACCAAATCCTTAGCCTCTTTGAGGCCCAGGCCGGTGATCGCGCGCACTTCTTTAATTGCGCCGATCTTATTGGCTCCAGCCTCAACGAGGACAACGGTGAATTCGGTCTTCTCTTCAGCGGCAGCAGCGGGGGCCGCGCCAGCAGCAGGGCCAGCGGCAGCGGCAGCGGCAGCAGAAACGCCCCACTTGCCTTCGAGATCTTTAACGAGGGCAGCGAGTTCTAGAATAGGCTGGGCAGAAAGCCATTCAATGACTTGGTCTTTGGTGATGTTGCTCATGGTATTTTCTCCTAAAGCGACTAGCGGTTTCGATGAGTGAAACACGTTTAAGGGACGTATCCCCTAGCCTACTTCGTTGGATATTTTGCTTTCTCAGTTTGCACCGAGAAAAAAGGGTTAAATATAAATAAAAGTTAGGCCGCAGGGGCAGATGATTGCTCTTTTTTGACCTTAGCGTCGAGAACACGAACAAAGGCCGCGCCTTGCATGGTGAGCAAGCCGAGGAACATTGAGCGAAGCGCGTCAAACGAAGGCAGATCAGCGAGCTTGGAAAGATCAGCAGCTGTCATGAGCTTCTTGTCTAAGACGCCCACCTTAACTTCGAGCTTCTGTTTCTCTTCGATAAATTTCTTCAGCACTTTGGCTACGCCAGCAGGGTTTTTCCCGCCAACAACGACCGCGGTCTGACCGGTTAAGGATTTGTCTAGGTCCGGCAGGCCGAAAGCCTTGGCCGCAACCCGAAACGAACTATTCTTAACCACATGAAATTCTGCCTTATCAGGAGATAGGCGCTTACGCAGCTCGGCCGCATCGGCGACAGTTAGCTTTGTAAAGTTGGTGAGGATGACATAGTCGGACTTCTTCAGATGCCCGGTAACTTCATCGATCAAATATTTCTTTTCTGCTCTCATGGTACGATTATTTCCGGGTTAGAATTTGTTAAACTCACCGCTTGCAAGCTTCACCCCAGGACTCATCGAGGATGAAAGCGTGACGCTCTTGATATAGTGGCCCTTGAAGGCCGCCGGCTTGGCTTTGCCAACAGCTTCAAGAACAGCGGTCACATTTTCGGTAATTTGATCAACCGTAAAGGAACGCTTACCGACGCCGACTCCAATGTTGGCAGTCTTATCAACTTTGAATTCAACACGACCGGCTTTGACGGCTTTGATGCCAGCAACGATATCATCGGTAACAGTGCCAGATTTCGGATTTGGCATTAAACCTTTGGGGCCTAGTACGCGAGCTAACGTCCGCACTTGCTTCATGGCCTCAGTGGTCGAAATCGCTACATCGAAATCAAGCCAGCCCTCATTGATTTTAGCCATCACATCAGCTAAACCTGCGGTGTCTGCACCAGCGGCAAGCGCCTTAGCCGGATCATCGGTAAAAACAACGATCCGCACTTTCTTGCCGGAGCCGTTCGGGAGCGGCGTGGTGCCGCGCACCATCTGGTCGCCCTGGGCCGGATCGACTCCTAGACGGAAGGATAATTCGACCGTCTCATCGAATTTAGCCTTAGGGAATTTAGTGAGAATCTCCACTGCTTCCTTGAGCGGATATTCTTTGGCGAGATCAGCGGCTGAGGCCGCGCTGCGATAACGTTTACTTTGTTTTACGGGCATTTTTGACTCCTTGCGGTGCAGACGTCTCGAGTGAGACTCCCGCGGTGAGTTGGTGGTTGAGGAAAATTAGTCGATAACTTCAATGCCCATATTACGAGCCGTACCAGCGATCATGCGTACTGCGGCTTCTTCACTATTGGCGTTGAGGTCAGCTTTCTTGATTTTGATGATTTCTAGAATCTGCTTTTTCGTCACCTTACCCACTTTATCCATATTGGGTTTAGCGGAACCGCTCGCGATCCCTGCAGCTTTTTTCAGCAGCACGGATGCCGGAGGGGACTTAAGAATGAAGGTGAAGGATTTATCAACATAGACCGTAATAACCACCGGAATGATCATTCCGTTTTGGTCTTTTGTCTTGGCATTGAATTCCTTACAAAAGCCCATGATATTGACGCCTTGAGCGCCGAGGGCAGGCCCAACCGGAGGCGCCGGATTGGCGGCACCGGCAGGAAGTTGAAGACGAACATAACCTTGGATTTTTTTTGCCATAACGAAAAGTAATTAGTGTATAATGAATTAGGCAGGTAGATTAGCTTTCTGACGATCGCTGCACTTGCCAGTATTCGAGTTCTACAGGCGTAAAGCGCCCAAAGATAGAGACAGAAATTTTAAGCTTACCGCGGGCTGGATCGACCTCATCCACACGACCCGTGAGATTGGCGAATGCTCCATCGGTAATTTTGACTTCCTCACCGACATCAAACGTGACCTTGGGCACCTCCTTGCCTGAAGCAGCCTCGATACGAGCCCTAATATCATCGATTTCAGTTTGGCGAAGGGCAGCTGGTTTATCACCGCCGACAAAACCAATAACGCCCGCTGCGTCTTTTACAAAATAGAATGGTTTAATAATGACCTGTTTTTCGAGGTCATACAGGCACATGTTGATAAATACATAGCCTGGATAAAGTTTGCGTACCTTTGTCGATTTTTTCCCGCCTTTTACTTCCGATACGACCTCAGTTGGCAACAAAACCTCAAAGATAAAGTCATTCAGCTCCTCAGCTTTCTTAAACTTTTCGATATAGTTTTTAACCTTATTCTCCTGACCAGAGAGGGTGTGGAGGGCGAACCACTGGGCGCTAGTTGGCGTAGAAATTTCAACAGTCATCGGAGGATAATTAACGGCTAATGAGCTCCGTGACGGCATCGACAACGTTATAAAGCGCGAAGTCACTAATGCTCGTAAACAAGCCTAGCAGCAAACAGGCAACAATCACAACGATCGTTGAATCTCTAAGCTCGGTCCCGGTGGGCCAGCTAGCTTTCTGCAACTCAGCGACCAATTCGCCAAAGAAGATGCGGACACTGCGGAATGGATTGGCCATATTATAAGTTGGGCGAAAGTGGCAGGGGCGGAGGGACTCGAACCCCCAACCAACGGTTTTGGAGACCGCTACTCTACCAGTTGAGCTACACCCCTGTGATTATTTCTTTTAGACAACACAGCCGGGAACCCCCAAAGGAGCCCCGGCAGTGTCGGTCGGAAGAGGTTAAAGACGCGTTATGCGATGATATCGGTGACACGACCGGCACCAATAGTGCGGCCACCTTCACGGATAGCGAATTTCTGAGTCTTCTCCATGGCGATGGGAACGATCAAATCGATTTCCACGGCGATATTGTCGCCAGGCATGATCATTTCAACACCAGTAGGAAGGTTCACGATACCAGTTACATCCGTAGTACGGAAGTAAAATTGAGGGCGATAGCCATTGAAGAACGGCGTGTGACGGCCGCCCTCGTCCTTCGATAGAACATAAATCTCAGCCTTGGCCTTCTTGTGAGGAAGGATCGACTTTGGCGCGGCAATAACTTGGCCGCGCTCGATGCCTTCTTTATCGATACCGCGGAGAAGAATACCGACGTTGTCGCCTGCTTGCCCTTGATCGAGCAGCTTGCGGAACATTTCGATACCGGTAACAACAGTCGTGGTCGTGTCCTTGAGGCCAACGATTTCAACTGCATCGTTCAGTTTGCAGATACCACGCTCAATACGGCCAGTAGCGACAGTGCCACGACCAGTGATCGAGAAGACGTCCTCAACTGACATCAAGAAAGGCTTGTCGAGTTCGCGCTGTGGTTCAGCAATGTCGGCGTCGATAGCCTCCATAAGCGCTTGAATAGCAGCCAATCCCTCAGGCTTCCCTTCAAGGGCAGCTGTGGCAGAACCACGGACAATCTTCGCGGCCTTACCGTCAAATTGATACTTAGTAAGCAAGTCGCGAATTTCTTCTTCGACGAGCTCGAGAAGCTCAGGATCATCGATGAGGTCGACCTTATTGAGGAAAACGACGAGATTCGGCACGCCGACTTGGCGAGCCAGCAAGATGTGCTCACGGGTCTGAGGCATTGGACCATCAGAAGCGGAGACCACGAGAATACCGCCATCCATCTGAGCGGCGCCGGTGATCATGTTTTTAACGAAATCGGCGTGTCCAGGGCAGTCGACGTGCGCATAGTGGCGCTTGTCTGACTCATACTCTACGTGTGCGACCGAGATCGTAACGATCTTAGAGGCGTCACGAACTGTGCCACCCTTCGCGATATCCGCGTAAGTTTTGATTTCAGCGAGACCCTTGCGGGCTTGGGCTGACAGAATTGCGGTGGTCAGCGTGGTCTTGCCGTGGTCGACGTGGCCGATCGTGCCGACGTTAACGTGCGGCTTTTTGCGTTCGAAGTTTGCTTTAGCCATGTGGAGTAGGAGTAGGTTATTAGTGGTTGAAGTTGTTGATCTTTATTAACGTCGGAGATCATCGACGTTGCCCTGGAGCCCAGAACCGGATTCGAACCGGCGACCTCGTCCTTACCAAGAACGTGCTCTACCAACTGAGCTATCTGGGCAGACAAAGGCACAGGCCAAAATTGAAAAGAAGGTTCAGAGAATAGCTGCCAAATTTCGCCGTCAACTAGATTCTTGCTAAATCCTAAAAAAACCTACGGTCCGATAACCACCCGGTAACGTCCCGCATTCAAACGCTCACCTAGACGAAAGGACTTCACCAGGTAGGAGCGAAAAAACGCCGCAACCTCGTCATCGACGTCCTCTCGTCCCAATTCTGGCACCAAAATGGGGTCACCGATGAGGCCAGAATTACTGATTGCGACTAAAAAAACCATCGGCTTAATATTCAAATTAATATTACTTAAGTCATTATCCTGATTGATGATAAGTGTTTTACCATCTGCTAGATTAACTACCTCGATGTATATGCCCCTCTGGGTTAATACATCGTGAATTGTATCACGCTGGCCCATCCCAACAAAAGGAGCAGCATTCCCTTGCGCTAGAACATCACTAAGACGCTCTGGAGGGCTGGAGTTAGATCCGTAGGATTTCAAATCCTGCTCCCCCATAGTCAAATTTGCACCAAAGCTTTCAAAAATTTGCCCAGGTTGCTTGCGCATGCTCGCTGGCAGAGGCCGTTGGCTGAAATTCCACTCCGTAGGGAAAAAAAGCGGCGCTGAGTCGAAAAGTTCAGATCGTTCGCGCATAATTTGTTCATCGGATCCTAATCCAACCCCAGCCAAACGCACAAAAGGCAATGTGATCTCATGGCGCGGGGCCGCCACCGGCAATTGCATTCCCGTTCGAGCCCACCAGAGCAGTGTCACAAGGAGTGCACCGCTAAGCCAAAGCCAAATTCGTGACTGGACTGCAAATCTTCTCCTGCTCATGCGGCTCGTTAAGGCAACGGATTCACCGAAGCCTGTGGTTCAGCAGCGGCCTGAACTCCGGCAAAGCCCGCAGCACGCGCCATGTCGCAGAGGGAAAAAAAATCCTGTACTGATACCTGTCGATCGGCGCGCACCAGCATCACCGCTCCGGGATGTCTTTGCGCATACAGCTCGAGATGCTTTCGCAAATCAGAAAGCCCATACATACCACCTTCAAATAAAATCACATTATTCCCCCGATAGCTCACGACTACTGATGTAGCCGCACTGCTTTGGCCAGATGCACCAATCGCCGGTAGATTAAAAGTACCGGCAGCACCAACCCCGATTGGCAAACCCGGCGCGAGCACGAAGCGGGAGCCCAGCAAACCAAAAAAAAGCACAATAACGGCCACGTTAACCCAAGCAAAAAAATCGAAATCCCGCGGTGGCGAGCTCAACCGAGATTCTAAATCGAACGGACGAGTTATCATTTTGATGGACCGGCCCCATTGCGATATTCCCGTAGTAAAAATCGCATTACTTCATTGCCGGCCCACTCCATATCATGGACGAGAGCGCGAACTCGACCAGTGAGGAAATGTCGAGCGAGGTGTGCCGGAATAGCGACCACCAGACCAGCCGCGGCGCTCAACAGCGCTTCCCACATACCACCCGCCAGCACGACAGGCGTCGCATAATTCCCCCCTTGGTTAAAGAGCCAGAACGTCTTAATCATACCTAGCAAAGTCCCGAGCAGACCAAGCAATGGGGCAATTTGTGCGATAGCGGCAAGTGCGTTGATGCGCCGCTCCAGCACAGGAATCTCCACCAGAGCAGCTTCCTGCACAGCGTAGCGGAGCGCCGGCTCATCATCGGCAGCATGGCGTAAACCTGCCTTGATTAGCTTGGCCACTGGACCCGGCGTCTCTTCACACAACGTTAAGGCCTCCATTAATCGATTTTTCTGCAGGAGATTTTTAATGCCATTCAGAAATTCCGTCGAACGAATTTGCCCGCGGTGCAATAACAGCGTGCGCTCAATAAAAATTACGGCTGCGACTAAGCCCAGCAATAGTAACAACCCGAGGACCGGGCCACCTTGAGCGAAAATACGATAACTAAAAAGGCTCATGAATTTTATTTTTTATAATGTGCGTCTAAGGAAAGGCGTAAATGCCAAAGCTTAGGGGCGGCTGCCACTAGGCAAACGAAAGCGCGCCAATTTCGCTTGGGCCTGGGCGAGGCCGTGCAGTTTGTAATCTAAAATCAACTGATACCCCCGCTGAGCTTCGTCGATTCTGCCTGCGTCCTCATGGAGCTGGGCCAGCTCGAGCAAAGCACGAGAAACCCAATAACGGCCCTTAGCGCCCAATTTAGTGGCTTGCGTTGCATCAAGCAGAAAGGCGTCGGCCACCGACCAAAAAATAATCTGCGCCTTCGCCGGTTGGGCATGCTTAGCCAAGGCATAGCCCCATTTAAAACCCGCCTCGGCGCGTAAATCGACGGGGGCTGAAGGCAAATCACGCACCCGCTCGAAAATCGCCGCTGCGCTTTCATAATTAGTTAAGCTATTCGCCCCTTGAGCAAAAAGACAATCGGCCAGCGCAATCTCAGCCAGGAGAATATCAGAATGCGCAGGGTAATTATTAACGAGGTATTCATATACCTGCCGCGCGGCCCCCATATCATTTAAGCGGCGGAGCAGATCGCCTTGCTTAAGCCGTGCATAAAATACGAGCTCATCCTGAGGATAATCACGAATCAGGCGCTCTAGCATTTTCTCATAGGCATCGCGTAAATGTCGATCGAGACCCTGGCGCTCTAAATTTAAAGCAGCCTCATATAAGGCCAGCGGGGCATATTCACTGCGTTTGTAATCGGGATGATCGACGAAGCTAACGAGCACCAATTGCGCGGCCGCCATATCACCGCGCTGGGTCAGATAGCCTGCTTGAATTATATAAGAATACTGAGCGGCGGCGGTCAGGCGATAATCAGTACGTAATTTTTCTAGAACGACAAACCCCTCCCGATCTCGATTACGCGCGAGGAATACTTGGGCCTTCAGCAGCTGCGCCATACTGGCGACGTTGCGGCGCAACGCTGGATCGAATGGCTCTGCTTGTTGCAAGCGCCCTAACAAGACATCCGTTTGTTGCAGCGCCGCATCCAATTGATTATTATCAAAAGCTAACTTCGCGCGAAGCCACATCAGTCGGATGCGCAAAGTTTCGGGCACGCCAGTCCCCGCCTCGCTTAGCAACCGATTGATGCGGGCATAAGCGGCGGGAGTTTGCCCGCGGATTTGCAACTCTTTAACCAAATTCCACTCTGCCTGCCAACGATTCACCGAATCAAAGCTGGGATTCGCCGCGGAAGCATCCAGCTGTTGGGCGGCCTCTACGAGTCGATCTGCGCGAATAGCTGATAAAACGCGCTGAAAAAGTAAAATTCCGGGCGGCACGACGGCGGGCACATCATGCAAAGCGGCATCATAGGCATCTGCTGCATTCTGATAATCTTCGGCACGAAAAAATGCCTCTGCTAAAAGCACTCCTAACTCAGCCCGGTCGCGACCTTCCTTGGTAACGGCGCGTAGCTGAGCCACCACATCCGCAGCGGCGCGATATCGCTTAAGATCCCAAGCTACAGCCAAGCGCACCCCGAGTGCTGTCGCTTTGAGCGGTGAGCCTGGATAGCGCTCTAGTAGAGCCCGAGCGTCTTCTTCCGCTCGAGCATAATCATTATCAACCAAGGCCAATTGCGCCCGTACTAATAACAAATCTTCAATCACAGGATGCGGCGTCGGCGCGTTAATGAGATCGCTGAGATCACGACGCAATTGCTCACGTTCGACTGTAGATTTACCTCCTCGAGCTAACAGTTGAAGCGCCAAACGCTGGGTTTCACTTTTTTGGCCATCGCGGAGCAATTGTTTAAAGGCTTGGCGACCGGCGGTGCTGGATTCACCCGCGATTAAACCAAGCATGAGTCGAAATTGGTCAGCGGTATTACGCTCTGAGGGCGGGATGATCGCGAGTTGGCGTTGCAAGACGGCTTGCGCCTCAACCGCGCGACCCAAAGCAGAAAGCGCGGCGGCATATGATCGCACCGCATCAAAGCCAGTTGCCCGACCCTGAAAAGTTTCCATGGTCTTGCGCAAATTAACCAGCCGCGCCTCATCCAATGGACCGCGCCGCAGCAAGGCCTGCTCTCGGCCGAGCACAAAGCGAGCGCGCGCCGAAGCGGATACGGCCGCGTTGATCGCCTGCTCGTAAAATCCATTAGCCGCCAAAATATTCCCCTCTGCATCTGCCACCTGCCCCTGAAGAAAGTACCACCATCCTTTATCTGGAGCCATGAGAGCTTCAATTTTGCCGGCGGCCAGTGCCGCCTTCGCTTGTGGCAGCCGCCGAGCAAGCGACGCAATTAGCCCAGCGCGTAATTGATAGGTCGAAGAGCGCGGCCCCGTGTAGGTCTGTAAAATTCTTTCAGCCTCAAGCGTATCACCAGCATCTAATAAGGCTGTCACCAAGGCGAGGGTCACCGTTTGCCGAGCCTCCACAGGCAAACTTTCCTCCTGTAATATATCCCGATAAATCCCTGAGGCTGTGACGGAGAAGCCGGCCTGCAAAGCTGCCTGTGCACGACCTTCTGCAACCATCCAACGGCCCGGTACCGTCGAGGCGGCTACGGGCGCATCCACCAAAGGGCTCGGGCCCGCCACTTGAGCGGCGAGCGGCCCGGCCACGAGTGCGACAGAGAGATAGCGAAGACAACTTAGCTTCATCATGGATAATTGTATAGTGCGCCACCGCATCGTTCTGGCAAGCCTCGCGCACGGGGCATATTTCCAGGAGATAGAATGATAAGAAGCCATTGTAAGATGAAATTTCTCGCCCCCCACGCAACCCTCCGACAGCTTACCGCACGCACAGTTCAATCCCCACTTCTATGATTCTAATCATTCTTGGTATCGCCCTCGTCATTGCAATCGTCGGGGCCTTATGGGTCGCCGGTAATTACAATTCCTTGGTCAGTCTACGCAACCGCTTCAAAAACGCATTCGCGCAAATTGATGTGCAGCTCAAACGCCGTTACGACCTGATCCCCAATTTAGTGGAAGTAGCCAAAGGCTATATGAAACATGAGAGTGGCACGTTGGAAGCGGTGATCGCGGCTCGCAACACGGCCTACGCCGCCTCCAAGAACGCAGCGGCCAATCCTGCCGATACTGGCGCAATGAAAGGCTTGCTCTCGGCGGAATCGGGTCTCGCTGGAGCCATGTCCCGTTTGATGGTCGTCTCTGAGCAATATCCCGACCTCAAGGCTAATCAAAACATGATGCAATTGACCGAAGAGATGACCTCCACCGAAAATAAAATCTCCTTCGCGCGCCAAGCATACAACGATTCAGTGATGACCTACAACACGTCCCGCGAATCCTTCCCGACCAATTTAATCGCCGGCCTTTTTAATTTTACGGAGGCCCAGCTATTTCAAATCGAAAATGCTGCAGAACGTGCGGCCCCGCAGGTCAAATTTAGCTAAATCGCCGGAGTAAATTTTACGGCTGAGCTGTTGAGAGCTTAGCTCGCAGCTCACCCGCCAATCATGGATTTTTTTGCAGCCCAAGCCCAGGCGCGCAAGCGGACCCACCGGCTAGTGCTGTTATTTATTCTGGCGGTGCTGGGAACTGTGGTAGCCGGCTATGCGGCTGCAGTCTTTTTTCTCAATCAGGCCCCCGATCATGGTGCTCTCATTTGGTGGGATCCGCTGCTTTTAGCCTGGACGGCGGGGGCCACCACCGTGGTCGTGGGCATCGCCTCCCTATATAAATGGTCGCAACTGCGTGCGGGCGGCGCCGCCGTTGCTGAACTCGTTGGCGGACGACTCGTGAGTGGCCATACCACCGATCTCAAGGAACGACGCCTATTGAATGTCGTTGAAGAAATGGCGATCGCCTCCGGCATTCCAATGCCGGTCGTCTACGTGCTGGAGAATGAGGCTGGCCTCAACGCCTTTGCGGCTGGGCTTACGACCAGTGATGCCGCAGTTGCGGTGACCCGGGGACTCCTTGATAAATTATCCCGCGATGAACTGCAGGGAGTGATTGGGCATGAATTCAGCCACATCCTCAACGGCGACATGCGCCTCAATGTGCGCATCACCGCTATTGTGTTTGGCATTTTGGTGATCGGACTCATTGGTCGCGGTATTTTACAATCGGTTGGTCAAAGCCGCGGGCGCAGTAGCAGCGATGATAAAAAAGGAGGCGGCGTTATGGCCTTTATCGCGGTGGGCTTGGCGCTCTTCATCATTGGCTATATTGGCTATTTCTTTGGGCGCCTGATCCAAGCGGCTGTCTCGCGTCAGCGAGAATTTCTCGCTGATGCCTCGGCCGTGCAATTCACTCGTAACCCCGACGGCATCAGTGGCGCCCTGAAAAAAATCGGGGGCTATGCACTGGAGGGTAATATTGCGGACCAGCACGCGCCGGAGATTGGTCACTTTTTTTTCGCCCAAGCCTTTAAAACCAGTTTGAGCGGGCTCTGGGCTACTCACCCGCCGCTGGACGAGCGCATCCGCGCAGTTGAAGCTCATTGGGATGGCGCGCTTTTCTCCCCGCCAATCACAGTTGATATCGCGCATGAATCCTCCGCCACCGCTGGTTTTGGCGGCAGCCCGCTTAGCCGCAGCCAAACAGCTAAGCCGCCCACTTCACTTCCATTCAAGCCGGTGGCGATTGTTGCTGATATCGGAGCACTCACCGAAGCCCACTTTCGCCAAGCCCAAACACTCCTCGCCGCGATTCCTTCCTCCCTGCGCGAGGCGACCCGCAAGGCCGATACAGCTCAGCTATTGGTGTACGGATTGTTGCTCAGCGAAAATCAAGCGACGCGTAATCAGCAGCAGACACTCGTCAAAAAACAGGCAGGGCCCGACGCTGCGAAGGAATTGGCCAGCCTAGATACCGATCTACGCATTCTCGCTCCTGAGGCTCGGCTACCGCTCCTGCAACTGGCCTTGCCTCATCTGCGGGAGCTGAAAAATATAGCGCTTGAACGCTTTACGACCACCATCGACGAGCTCGTGCACGCGGATAATGGCGTCTCACATTTTGAATACGCATTGCAAAAAATGCTCCAGCGCCAGCTCGCTCTCGCGACCAATCCACGACCTCAGTTGCAGTTTGATTCTTTCGATGCGGTTCGCCACGAAATTGCGATCATCCTTTCTGCCTTGGCGCACCTCAGCCCAAAAAATACTTCCGTCGCTTTTGCTGATGGCGCCGCGCAGATTCCAGTACTTCGCAGCCAGCTTACTTTGCTAGATTCCGACGCAAGCGGACTAATGCAGCTAGATCCTGCTCTCGACAAACTCGCCGTGAGCGCTTGGCCAATAAAACAACGCGTGCTCGTGGCTGCCGGCCACGTTATCGCTAGCGATAGCACGATCACTCGAGAAGAGGGCGAACTCTATCGTGCGATCGCCGCGACGCTCGATTGCCCGATGCCCATGTTGGGCCTAGCGAGTTAATCTGCTGGCTTTGCTTGGCCCCGTGACCCTCGCCGAAAAACAGCAGCAGCTCATTGCAGATTATGCCATCATTGAAGATGCGCAGGAACGTCTCGCGGCGATCGTCGATGGCGCCCGCCGCAGTCCACCGCTCGCCGCGACTGAACGCACTGAGGCTAACCGCGTGCAAGGTTGTATTTCACAGGCGTGGATTGTGGCCGAGCAGCGGGAGGGGCGTTGCTACTTTCGCAGCGATGCTGATTCACCCCTCGTTCGAGGCCTATTAAAATTGCTCTGTGATTTATATAGCGACGCGCCCCCGATAGAAGTTTCTGCCACAGAGCCGATCCTCTTCGAAGCACTGGGGCTCGCACGTAATCTCTCCCCCACCCGCCTAAACGGTTTGCGCAGTGTCCGGGAAAAAATCTGTAATTTTGCCGCCAGCTCCAGCGCCTAAACAGTCCGGGGATACCACGACAGAAACTTGCAGGCGGGCGGAGCGTCATTAGGCCAGCGACCTCTTTAATGCCCCTCCCTCATCCAGCTCATCACTGTCATGGCGTTTCGACTAATCCCGAGGATTATTTTCTCAGCCGACGCCAATTCCTCAACCGAGTAGGCTTAGGCATGGGGGCACTGAGCCTAGCCTCATTGCTTGATCCGCTCGATCTGCGAGCGGCGCAAAACCAAATCCCCGCACGCCCCACCAACACCTTAGCCCCGCACGCCCCACCATTTTCAGGCAAAGCCAAAGCGGTCATCCATATTTTTGCCCAAGGCGCGCCTTCCCACATCGACACCTGGGATCCCAAGCCACTGCTAACAAAGATGAATAATAAAACTATCGGCGGCGAGGGCGTCGCCATGGGATCACCCTTTAAATTTCAGCGCTATGGTAAAGCTGGTGTTGAGGTCAGCGAACTTTTTTCAAAAACCGCGGCGCATGTCGATGACATGGCTATCATCCGGTCAATGTACACGGATATTCCCGCCCATGAAGTCGCCACCGTGTTCATGAACACGGGCTCGCTCCGCATCACGAAACCTAGCCTCGGAGCTTGGACCGTTTACGGCCTAGGGACTGAGAATCAAAACTTACCCGGCTTCATCTCATTGCGGAGTGGCGGACTGCCGATCGGTGGCGCTACTAACCACGGCGCCGCTTTCCTCCCGGGCGTATACCAAGGCACGAGCGTCAATACCTCGGCGCAGAACGTGCAGCAAATGATTCAAAATATTCGCAACAGTTACGTTTCCAAAGCCGAGCAAAGGCGCCAACTCGACTTCATTCATGCACTTAATGAGCTCCAAGCTAAAAATCTGCCCAAGGATGCTGAATTTGATACCCGCTTAGCTACCTATGAAATCGCTTTCCGCATGCAGGCCGAGGCCACTGATGCGTTCGACATTAATCAAGAAACCGCTGAGGTGCGCGCCGCCTATGGTCAGACCCAGACCGGCAAACAACTCCTCATCGCCCGCCGACTTATCGAACGGGGTGTGCGTTTTGTTCAAGCTTGGCACACTGGCTGGGATCACCATCAAGATCTTGAAGAGCGCCTCACCATCAAGGCAGGCGAGATTGATCAGCCGCTCGCGGCGTTGATGACCGACCTGAAACAGCGAGGCCTGCTGGATACGACGCTCGTTATTTGGGGCGGTGAATTCGGCCGCAAGCCGACGAAAGATAAAAATGGCGGCGAAAATCCTGGCCGCGATCATAACGCCAAAGCATTCACGGTTTGGATGGCAGGTGGCGGCGTCAAGGGCGGTATCGTCCATGGGGCGACCGATGAATTCGGCTCGGCCGCGGTGCAGGATAAAGTCCATGTCCATGACCTGCATGCGACGATCTTGCATTGCTTAGGCTTCGACCACACCAAGCTCACCTATCGCTTCAACGGGCGTGATTTTCGTCTCACCGATGTGGCGGGCAATGTGGTTAAACCTATCCTCGCGTGAATTGGCCTCACGAGCAGTATCAGCTTAGGCCCTCCATTAAGTTAATGGTTGGACTGGCCTGCTTGGCTGGGCTGCAATTCGCCCGCGCGGCCGACCCAACTGCAACCCTCGCCGCGGCCGACCTGCAGTTCTTCGAAACCAAAATTCGCCCGATTCTGACCGAGCAATGTTTCCCGTGCCACAGTCACACCGCTGATCGGATCAAGGGCGATCTGCTACTGGATTCGCGCGAAGCCGTGCGGCGCGGCGGCAAATCGGGCCGCGTGCTCATACCAGGCAAACCCGAGGAGAGCGCACTCATCCAAGCTATTCGCTACACTGATCCAGATCTGCGTATGCCACCTGAGAAGCATGGGGGCAAGCTGCCTGATCAGCAGATTGCCGATCTCACCGAATGGGTGCGCCGCGGCGCACCCGATCCGCGAGCATCCACGATTCTTTCCAGCGGAAACAGCTACAGCGGAGTAGGCAAAGCCCATTGGGCATTTCAAGCGGTTAAGAAAATTGCAATACCCACTGCCAAGGACTCTTCCTGGATCCAGACGCCCGTTGATAATTTTATTAGCGCGAAACTCGAAGCGGTCGGCCTGCACCCCAATCCCCTTGCGGACAAACGCACCCTCATTCGGCGAGTAACCTTTGATCTGATCGGTTTGCCGCCGACCGAGCCAGAAATTCAAGAATTTCTCGCCGACAATTCCCCCACTGCCTATGAGCGAGTTGTCGATCGATTGCTGGCCTCCCCTCATTACGGTGAACGCTGGGCCCGTTACTGGCTCGATGTTGCGCGCTACTCAGACACCAAAGGCGACGCGCCTAAACGCGACGATCCGCGCTATCCGTACGCGTGGACCTACCGCGACTACGTCATCGACGCCTTCAACACTGACCTACCTTACGACCAATTCATCATCGAACAACTCGCCGCCGACCGCCTCGTTGTAGCAGAAGAGAAACAAGCTAAGTCTAAAAAGTTAGAACTGCCCATCAACCGGCAGCGACTCGCGGCCCTTGGCTTCCTGACTCTAGGTAATCAATTTAATGGTCGGCGGGATGACGTGATCGCCGACCAAATCGATGTCACAACGAAGGCTTTCCTCGGGCTAACGGTTGCCTGCGCTCGCTGCCATGATCACAAATTCGATCCGATTCCTACGCAGGATTATTATTCTCTGTACGGTGTATTTGCTAATAGCATCGAACCCACGCGAATCGCGCAGCAACCGACCTTGTTGGCTAAAATTCCGCAGACGCCCGCTTTGCTCGATTATCTCGCTCAGGAGCAGGCCTTACAAAAAAAGGAAACCGACCTCGGACAACGTTATGCCGAATTCCGCCGCGCACGCAGCCGAGACCCGCAAATGCGGCGCGAATTAATCCGCGCCGAAGGCCGGTTGCAGCGCGAGCTGGGTGATTTAGAGATCGAGCATCCCGGGGCACCAGCCCGAGCCAACGTAGTTTTAGATGCGCCGCGAGCTCATGATTATACCGTTCTGGTTCGCGGTGAAACGAAAAATTACGGGGCAACCGTGCCCCGTCGTTTTTTAGAAACCTTATCGCCTCAGCCTGAGCACCGCGCCACGTGGAACGAAGGATCGGGTCGACTCCAACTTGCGCGGGCCATCGCAGATCCCCTCAACCCCATCACGGCGCGAGTTTTAGTGAATCGAATTTGGCAGCAACATTTTGGAGCCGGCTTCGTCAACACACCCGATGATCTCGGCAACATGGCCTCAGCACCCACCAACCCCGAACTACTTGACTGGCTCGCGGACCGTTTCAGCGCAGAAGGTTGGTCCATTAAAAAACTTCAACGTACCATCGTACTGAGCCACACCTACGCACAGAGCAGCGATTCTAATGCTGCTGCAGTAGCTGTCGACCCCGCGAATAAATATCTTTGGAGGGCGAATCTTCACCGTCTCGATTTTGAGGAAATTTATGATGCGCTGCTCGCCACGGCCGGCACCTTAGATCGCACCATCGGCGGTAAGTCGATTGCGGCTTCCAGTGATGATTTCGGACAGCGCCGCTCTTTGTACACCTACATCGATCGTCGCAACCCGCCTGAGCTGCTGACGCAGTTCGATTTTCCTAACCCGGACACGCCCTCTGGTAAACGGTATGCGACGACCGTACCCCAGCAATCACTATTCATGATGAACAGCCCCCTCGTCATCGAAACAGCGCGCCAGCTAACCCACCGACCAGAATTCACCAAGCTCACCACTGACCAAGAACGGATTGTTTCGCTCTATGTAGCTATTTTGCAGCGCCCCCCGACCGCCGAAGAACTGACCCTGAGTATCAGCTACATTAACCAAAACCCAGCGGGCAAAGAACTAGAGGTACCGGAGTCGTCCACCGCCCAGCATACCCGTATGCAGGCCCAAGCGGATCGCCGTGCTCGACTGGCCAGCGTCAAAGCTAAAGCAAAATATGCGGCTGATCAGCGACCCGTGGGTACTCATATAAAATCTCGCGGCCCTGAAGATACCTGGACGAAGCTCGCTCACGCACTATTTCAGACTACGGAGACTATCTTTATTCGCTGACCAGCATCAGCGCGTATCAGGAATCAATCGATTTTTTTCCTGGCCCGCTAGCTTCACTATCCTCCACCGCCCAACCTTTGATTGCCACCGGCTCGCAAGATTCAACAAAGCGACGGCCTTGCTCAAACCCCCAGAGCCAGCACGCACCATCACGGCGATCATGCACTAATAAATAATCCGGCGCCGTTGCATCACTTTCGGTGGCGATGCTGAATTGATTCTCAGTCAATCGCTCCAACACACCTCTCAGTTTTTGCAGGAGCGGCGCAGTCTCAAGGGTGACCTTCCAATTACGCGCCAACACCACTGGATGGCGACCCACGAAATAATATCCAAAAAAGCGTGGTGCTTGAAAATGTCCCGCTACCCCAAGTTTTTTTACGTGAGCCTCAACGGCTTCAATGAACTTAACCCGCCACGCCAGGTCGCGCGGCAGTCTGATTTCAGGGAGATCAATGAGCAGTTGGTCTGGCATGGCACAAATTAATCGATGTCTTTCATAACGACTCTTTTTACGGCTCCGTTAGCTTTGGTTTAGAAGCTCGCGCGCGCTTATTTCCTGCGTGCTAAAAATAGCTAAAGTTTTACCGATGCTGGTATTAGTCGTTTGCGTCGTGATTTTACTGACTGATAGTTCCGCCGTGGCTCCACTTTACGACGCACATCAACATTTTCATTTTGATGAACTGGTTCCCTATCGCACTGTCATCGATACAGATCTGCGCCGACTCAATGTGCGCAGTGCCGTAGTCAACGGGACCAATGAAGCAGAGTGGCCAGTCATCGCAGCCCTCGTTGAACAATATGATTGGATCCGACCTAGCTATGGGCTCCATCCTTGGGACTGCGGCAACCGCTCATCGGCTTGGCTGACCCATTTGCGCACCCAATTAATGCTGAACACGCGCAGTGCTGTTGGGGAAATCGGTTTAGATCGCTGGATTATTGATGGCCTAGCGCCTGATGATCCACGCCTCGCTGGCTTGCGGGTCGCGGCCCTGTCAGAGCAAGCAGAAGTCTGCGCCGCGCAACTCGCGTTAGCGGCAGAATTAAATCGCGCGGCCTCGATTCACTGCGTGCAAGCTTGGGGCGCCTTGCGGGATCTGCTGGAAAAAACAGCCCGGCCCGCGCGCGGATTTCTCCTGCATGGTTATGCTGGTCCCGCCGAAATGATCCCCATTTTCACGGCGCTTGGGGCTTATTATTCCTTCAATCTTCAGCTGATGGGTCCCCTGCGAACGGATTGTTTAAATAATTTTAAACACCTGCCGATTGACCGTTTGCTGGTTGAAACGGACGCCCCAGCCAAGGCCCCGCCACCCGCGCGCAATCGCTTTAGATTGGGCGCCGAATTAGGCGAACCTGCGCTCAACCATCCCGCAAATATTCTGGTGGCCTATGAGATGCTAGCGGAAATCCGCGGTCTCTCCCTTGAAGTGCTGACCCGACAGATCGAGATTAATTTTAATCGACTCTTTGGCTAGCCGTGTGGGCGGCCCCTAGCTTCGCCAATTTAACGCGACTTGATTTAAGTCAAAAAAACCGCCTATCGCGAAAATACCGCCTTCCCATTTTCAACGAATCGTCTGTATTGCAGCTACGTTTGCCTTTCCCACGCAGTTGGACCGACGTGAAATTATTATGGCAAATCCTATTATTATTCAGGGCGGCATGGGCGTGGCAGTATCTGGCTGGCGATTGGCGAAAGCCGTCGCGCAAGCCGGCCAACTGGGAGTCGTATCGGGCACGGCGCTCGCGAGCGTCTTTGTGCGACAATTGCAGCAAGGCGACCCCGCTGGTCACTTAGCTCGCGCCATCGCACAATTTCCCTTACCAGCACTGGCCGCGCGGGTCTGGCAGCAATATTATATACCGGGCGGGAAAGTGGCGACCGCTCCATTCAAGCTATCCCCGCTCCCAGCCTTGCACCCAGGCTCGGCTCTGACCGAACTCACGGTGCTGGCAAATTTCACCGAAGTTTTCCTCGCCAAAGAAGGTCATTCCGGAAGGGTCGGCATTAATTTTCTAGAAAAAATTCAAATGCCAACCTTGGCCTCGGTCTATGGCGCTATGCTGGCACAAGTGGATTATATATTAATGGGCGCCGGCATTCCCCGCTCAATTCCTGGCGTCTTGGATCATTTTGCCCGCGGTGAGCCGGCCGAATTAAAAATTGAAATTCTAGGCGCTGCCCTTGAAGACGACTGCTTGTCTCACTTTGACCCGCGCACCCTTTTTGAGGGTCCAGCGCCCGCGCTACCCCGGCCACAATTTCTCGCCATCATCTCCTCCGCTACGCTTGCCCTTACTCTAGCGCGTAAATCCAATGGACGCGTCGATGGCTTCATTGTCGAAGGAGCGGTCGCCGGCGGCCACAACGCCCCGCCGCGCGGTGCGCTCCAATTAAGCCCCGAAGGCGAGCCGATCTATGGGCCCCGTGACATTCCCGAATTAGCTAAAATCCGAGAAATCGGTCTGCCCTTCTGGCTCGCGGGAGCCTACGCACAGCCGGAAAAATTGGCGGCTGCGCAAGAACTCGGCGCGGCGGGCGTTCAACTCGGCACCGTTTTTGCTTTTTGCGAAGAATCAGGAGTCGCCCACCAATTAAAAAATCAAATCCTCCAATTATGTCGCTCGGAACCGCTGCGCGTTTTTACCGATCCCCTTGCCTCACCCACCGGCTTTCCTTTTAAAGTACTGCAGCTCTTAGGCACGTTATCAGAAGAGGCTCACTATTTTGCCCGTAAACGCATCTGCGATCTCGGTTACTTGCGGCAACCTTTTCGTAAACCTGATGGGGCCATTGGGTATCGCTGCGCCGGTGAGCCCGCCGATGATTATGTGCAGAAAGGCGGTAAACGGGAGGATACGATCGGGCGCAAATGTCTTTGCAATGGCCTCATGGCGACCGTGGGCCTCGGGCAAGAACGCGCTGGCGGCACCGAAGATCCGATCATCACGGCGGGAGATGATGTGGCCAATTTAGCCCGTTTTCTACCAGCGAATCGCGATTCTTACGGCGCGGCTGAGGTCATTCGCTGGCTACTCCGCCAGCCGTTGCCGGCCTGATTTTTAAAAATCTAAAGACAATCAGCTGCCGCTAGGGCCGCAGGATTCACGCGCCAATGAGGCGATTATTTTCCCAAGGCAATTCGCCGCACCACCTCGCCGGCTGCGGCAAATCCAAACGCACCCGTGATAAAGACAGCGGTGCCAAAGCCAGTGGCACAGTCTAGCCGGAGATTTGATCCCTCTTCTGGTTCCGTAGCACAGGTTCCATTAGCCCAAGGGTAGACAGGTTTTTCTTGGGAGGAAATGCAGGGGATTCCGTAGTCATGCCCCTCGCCTTTCGCGAAACCGTAATCGCGCCGTAATTTCTTTCGCACCTGCCGTAATAATTCATCGCCATGCGCACCGCCAAAATCCGTTACCACAATCCGCGTGGCGTCACGACGACCACCAGCAGAACCCACCGTTAAAATTGGTAACCGCCGCCGCACGCATTCAGCGATAATCAGTGCCTTATTGGACATTAAATCGATGCAATCCACCACCCAATCGTAGCGAGTGGCCAACAACTGATCGGCAGTTTTGGCGGTAAAATATTCGCTTTGCTCAGTGACGCGGCAACCGGGATTAATTAATTTCACGCGCTCCGCAATCGCGACTACCTTGGGCCGACCAATGTTACCATCGAGCGCGGGGAGCTGACGATTAACGTTAGTCAGACAAACATCATCAAGATCGATCAAGGTTAAGGCGCCGATACCGGAGCGAGCCAGGCCCTCGGCAACCCAGGAACCAACGCCCCCGACACCGATAATGGCCACCTGCGCATCGTGCAATCGGGGCAGCGCCGCGGCGCCATAGAGACGAGCGAGACCGCCAAAGCGTTGTAGATAATCATCAGTCACGCAGGCAGAGCTAGCTAGGCCCACGCGCAGTGCCACTCATTTTTTGCTCAATGCTCAGCACTTCTATCATATTAGCATAAACCCTGATCTCGATTGCCTCGGGTGCTGAACCTTGCGCGCCGCCATAATCACCTTCAGGCATGCGCGCCTGGGCGCTAGTTTGACGGCATGAAAAGCCAACTCCACCTGCACGGCAAACGGGGCGTCGAGCTCCTGCATGATCCTTTACTTAATAAAGGAACGGCCTTTACCGAAGCGGAGCGAGACGCCCTTGGTTTGCGTGGTTTGTTGCCACCCCGCATTACCTCACAGGAGCAACAATTAGCCCGCGTGCTCAGTAATCTTCGCCGCAAATCGACCGACCTCGAAAAATATATTTATCTCATTTCATTACAGGAGCGGAATGAAAACCTCTTCTACCGCGTCGTGACTGAGCATCTTGATGAAATGATGCCGCTGATTTATACTCCTACGGTGGGACTTGCCTGCCAAAAATATGCACTGATTTTTCGACGCCCACGCGGACTTTACATTTCCATCAAAGATCGAGGGAGAATAAAACAGATTTTGCAAAATTGGCCGCAAGCTGATGTTCGCATGATTGTTGTTACCGACGGCGAACGCATTCTCGGACTCGGCGATCTGGGCGCAAACGGCATGGGTATTCCGGTTGGGAAGCTTTCCCTTTACACGGCTTGTGCCGGTGTGCCCCCGGCCGCCTGCCTCCCCATTATGCTTGATGCTGGGACTAATAACCAAGCCTTGCTCGATGATCCGCTGTACATCGGCTTGACCCAAACTCGGGAACGTGGCCCCGCCTTCGATGAATTTATCGAAGAATTTGTCGAAGCGGTGCAGCAAATATTTCCCGCCACGTGTTTACAATTCGAAGATTTTGGCAACGCCAATGCTTTTCGCCTTTTGCATCGCTACCAAGATCAGATCTGCACTTTCAACGACGACATTCAGGGTACCGCAGGGGTAACGTTATCCGGCCTTTATTCCTCCCTGAGACTCACGGGCCAAAAACTCACCGACCAACGCATTCTATTTTTTGGCGCGGGTGAGGCTGGCATCGGGATCGGGGATTTGATCGTCGATGCGATTACGGCCGAGGGAGTACCCGAAGCGCTTGCTCGCCGCCAATGCTGGTTTGTCGATTCGAAGGGGCTCATCGTAAAAAGTCGCTCGGATCTGGTTGAACATAAATTACGCTTCGCCCACGAACACGCCCCCCTCGCTTCGCTGCTAGAGGCGATTGAAGCCCTCCAGCCCAGCGCACTCATTGGTGTTTCTGGCATGCCCCAGACATTCACTGAGCCCGTGATTAGAGCGATGGCCCGCCAGCAAAAGCGGCCCGCTATTTTCGCTCTCTCTAACCCCACGTCGAAAGCCGAGTGCACCGCCGAACAGGCTTATACGTGGTCAGAGGGACGCGCTATTTTTGCTAGTGGTAGCCCGTTTGCCCCGGTCACACTTGATGGCGTCACCCACGTTCCCGGGCAGGGCAACAATAGTTATATTTTCCCCGGCGTTGGCCTCGGCGTTATTGCGAGTGAATCTACGCGCGTAACTAACGAAATGTTTTTAGTGGCGGCGCGCACGCTAGCCAACCTCGTTACCGCGGGCGATCTCGCCCTCGGCCGAATTTATCCTGATCTTAAACGCATCCGCGAGGTCTCTGCCACCATTGCCGTGGAGGTAGCCGAAGTTGTTTTTGAACGCGGCCTCTCCCGTCGCGCCCGGCCCATCAATCTTAGCGCCCATGTTAAAGATTATATGTATCAACCTCATTATCCTCATTATATTTGAGCCTGCCTAACCCTGAGAGATGCACTTCATCCCGCTGAGATGCAGTCCGTCTCAGCGAGCTGCGCCAGTCTTTGACCAGAGCTGATTTATCGCCGCGATTGCTTGCTGCTGACGCGTGGGCCAAGCACCGCGGATTAATTTATAAGGCAATTGCCGCTGGTCTAGCGCTTCACGCCATAAATTAAAACAGCGAGCGCGATCAGCGAGATCAGGGAAAGATCGCTGCGGATCAGGGGCAAAAGGCACGTCAATATCTAGCAAAAGATAGAGCGTGTAGCCTGAAGCGCGACGCTCAGCTTCGGTGCGAATTTGCGCCGGACAAGTACCGTAAAGCAAATCACTCCAAAGCACCGTCGTCAGCGCCTCGGTATCACAAAGTAATAAACGCGGCGCCGCCGCCGCCGCCGCGTCCTCCCGCCGCCATTGCTCGCGCGCGATGGCCGGAATATTTGCCAATGTGATCGCCCCGTGTTGATCCCAAAATTCACGCGCATACTCCGCGATCACCGGCGCCTGAAAATGCGCGGCCAAGTGCTGCGCTAATTGCGTTTTCCCGGTGGACTCAGGCCCAAATAAAGCGACCCGTTTCATGCCGAGTTTTTTAATGCTTGGCGCCACTCGCGCCAACCCCAGAGCGACATCAACCAAAAGATCAAGTATAGCCCGCTCGTCAGCCGCAAATCCTTCACCCAATAAACACCCACGGCTACCGTGTTGACGAGCAGCCAGCCCAGCCAACATTCCAGATTTTTTCGCGCCTGTAGCCACTGGGCTATGAGACTAAAAATCAAAATGAAGGCGTCCCACCACGGCAAGGTCGCATCAGTCAGGCGATGCATGCCCCACCCCCAAACCACCGTGAGTCCGGCGCCCACCGCCACCCAGCCTGCTCGCGCCATCGGGCTGAGCTGCGTCACCGGCAACGCTTCTTGAGGGGAAGAGCCCGGCGTGCTTCGGCGTGACCAGTGCCACCAGCCGTAGACCTGAATCATAAAAAAGAAAAACTGCAGAATCGTATCGGAATAAAGTTTAGCCCCATAAAATACCCACGCGTAAATCCCCACCTGCACTAAGCCAACCGGCCATCCCCAGAGTTGCTGGCGAATCATCAATCCGACGCCAATAACACCCAGCACGGTACCGATAATCTCCCACATGCTCATCATAAAAATAGGTCAGCGCGGGTGCGATAAATTATCCGTGGCTAGCCGCTCTTAGCCTCTAGCTAAATAGGCTTCCATCGCCTCGCGCGTCAGCAGATGACCAGCCGCACAGCGCGGACATTCCACGCGAATTGATTCAGCTTCGCCAAAAATCCCCACGGGATCCGCGCGAAAAGCGGGGGCAATCGCACCCAGAATTTTCTGTTGATTACAACCACAGTGCCAGCGGTAGATCCGTTGATCAATCCGCGTCAACGTTTCGACTTGAGCCAACGTGCTGATGTCCGCCGCCGCGACAGCGTTAAACCAGGGTGCCTCATAGTCAGGATGTGAGACCAACAAAGCATACTCATCATTACCGAGGTGAAAATAACGCACTGGACGCTGTTCGCTTTGACTATAAAAATCAGTGGCCGCCAACAAAGGATCATCCCCTAAGAAATTAACGACGCTCCGACGCTTTTCGGCGCCGCGCCGCGGTACACTTTCACTGTAGAAAGTATTTTGCGGGGCGACCTTAACATTTTCTGTAAAAAGCCGCCCAGTAATCGTACAATCTTCATTATCTACGGCGAGAAACACATTGAGGAGCGGCGCTTGAAAATTGAGCGACCAAGCCAAGTGCTCATTTAAAGGGCGCGCCGCTGCATGCAGCACGCCCGCCACGAGCGCTTCTTTAAAAATAGCCGCCTGCGCTGGGGTGAATCGCAAGTTTTGGTCAGCCAGATGCAGATAATAATCGGTAAACAAGGAGGTAAATTCTGCCCGCACAAGTAGCGCATTGCGGTGACGTACAAAATCCACGGCGACAACGGCACCTAAATCGGCGGCTAACTGGTCTGGAGGCATCCCACGCAGTGTATGAATAATTCCAGAATGTCCAGCGAGGGCGTGGGCGGCCCGATTCAGCTCAACCGGCGAAGATTATTGCGAACGATTGCATCGGGCCGCAACCCGAGGCTCACTGCGCATCAATTTGCTTTAATCACGCCCTTACTTTGCAGCTTCTTCACTTTCGGCTTAATCACAAAAGTACAGTAACCGGCGTTGGGGTTTTGATTAAAATAATCCTGATGATAATCTTCGGCGCGCCAAAACTTTTTAAGCGGAACAATTTCGGTCACAATGGCGTCACGATAGCCAGCTTGGGCGGCGCGCTTGGCTCGTTCCGCCACTTGGTGCTGTGCCTCATTATGGAAAAACACCACCGAGCGATATTGGTCACCGTGATCAGCCCCCTGCCGATTCAGCGTGGTGGGATCATGCGCCTCAAAGAAAATCTCCAGTAATTTCTCATAGCTGATGACCGCGGGACTAAATTCCACCTGAATGACTTCAGCGTGACCCGAGCTATGGCTGCAGATATCTTCGTAAGTCGGGTGCTCGGTTCTCCCCCCTGAATAACCACTAACACTGTGCAGTACACCGGGGACTCGCTGAAAGACGGCCTCCATACACCAAAAGCAGCCACCCCCGATGGTAGCAAACTCCGTAGGTGACGCAGAGGAAGGTTGAGCTGAAATATTCATAGCAGGAAAAATAAAACTCAAAGCAAGTAGAGCGAGTAACTTCATGATTAGGTTAACAGACTAGTCCATGATCAGCCCAAATCAATCCGCGAGGTTATTTATCCCACAATTCTTGCGCCCACGCCGCAACCGTGATTACGTTTAAAAGGCCCTGCTTTAATTTCATAATCTACTGTAATCTATGGATGATCCTCGGATCGATAAATGGCTCTGGAGCGTGCGAGTTTTTAAAACCCGCCCACTTGCCATGGAAGCGTGTCGCCTCGGGAAGGTCCTCATGGGGGATCTTGTCGCCAAACCTAGTCGAGAAATGCATATTGGTGATACGGTGACGATTCACCTTGGGGCAGTTACCCGCACCCTGAAAGTTGTCGCCCTACCGCCTTCGCGGGTCTCCGCTAAACAGCTTCCAGAATTCATTACCGACCTCACGCCACCGGCTGAATACGCCCGCGCCAAACAAGCCGCCCTTGAGCATCAACTTGCCCGCCAGCGCGGCCTCGGCCGGCCCACTAAAAAAGAGCGACGCGATATGTCGGATCTCTTTGGCTTTGATTAAAACCCGATCAGGCACACCCACGCGCTGAGCAGCGGATTAAGCCAGCGCCAGTTAGCGCGTTAGCTTCCGGTATTTAATTCGATGAGGCTGATCGGCATCGCGGCCTTTGCGCTTCTTAAAATCTTCGAGGTAACTCGTATAGTTGCCCGCAAACCAGTGGACATGACTATCACCCTCAAAGGCCATGATATGGGTCGCGACCCGATCAAGAAACCAGCGATCATGGGAAATAATAACAGCGCAACCCGCAAAAGTTTCCAACGCTTCCTCCAAGGCACGAATGGAATTCACATCGAGGTCATTAGTTGGCTCGTCGAGCAAGAGCAGGTTAGCCTCACTCTTGAGAACGCGTGCTAATAAAACCCGATTGCGCTCGCCCCCAGACAACACGCCAACCTTTTTTTGTTGATCTGCTCCGGTGAAGCCAAATTGCGCGCAATAGGCGCGACTATTTACTCCCCGCGAGCCAAGCGTCATAATTTCTTGGCCGTCGCTGATCACTTCCCAAATCGTTTTGTTACCCTCCAAAGAATCGCGGGATTGCTCGACGTAAGCGGTTTTTACCGTTTCCCCCACGCGAAATGCGCCCGCATCGGGTTTTTCTAAATTAGTGATTAATTTAAACAGCGTCGTCTTACCCGCACCGTTCGGGCCGATGATACCGACAATGCCCCCTGGCGGCAGAGAAAAATTAAGCTGATCGAAAAGCAAATTGTCACCATACCCCTTGGCCACTTGCTGTGCCTCAACGACCAGCGCGCCCAGCCGAGGGCCGGGTGGAATAATGATTTCAAAAAGCTTTTCTTGCTCAGCGACATCCGCATTGAGCATTTGCTCATAAGCGTTGATACGGGCTTGGCCTTTGGATTGGCGCGCCCGAGCGCCCTGCCTAATCCAAGCCAACTCACGCGCCATCGCCTTCTGCCGCTTACTTTCGGTGCGTTCTGCAACCACCGCGATGGCCTGCTTTTGCTCAAGCCATGACGAATAATTTCCCTTAAAAGGCAGGCCTGATCCGTGATCGAGTTCCAGAATCCAACCGGCAACATTATCCAGAAAATAGCGATCATGCGTAACTGCGATGACGGTGCCCTCGTAACGACTCAGATGCTGCTCGAGCCAATTAACCGAATCGGCATCAAGGTGATTAGTCGGCTCGTCAAGCAACAGGATCGAGGGTTTTTGTAGCAGTAAACGTGCGAGTGCAACACGCCGGCGTTCACCTCCGGAGAGATGATCAACGATCGCCTCAGCTGGCGGACAACGGAGCGCATCCATCGCCTGCTCAATCAGGGGCGTGACATCCCACGCGCCGAGGTGATCAATTTTCTCCTGCAACTTCGCCTGTTTATCAGAAATAGCATCCTTCTCCGCATCGCTCTCTGCGGCGGAAAGCTCGTCCCAACTCGCATCATACGCCGCAGTCAGATCAGTGAGGTGCTTGACGCCCTCCTCAACGCATGCGCGCACGGTCGATCCTGAGGTAAGCGCCGGCTCCTGCTGCAGAAAACCAACTGTGTAGCCCGGCTCAAAGTGCACGCGGCCTTCAATTTCAGTATCGATCCCCGCCAAAATCCGCATCAGCGAAGATTTGCCGGAACCGTTAAGACCGAGCACGCCGATTTTAGCGCCGTAATAAAAGGAGAGCGAGATGTCGCGGAGAATTTCCTTGCGCTCGATTTTTTTCGAGACGCCGAGCATGGAGAAGATAATCTTGGGGGCTTCAGGAGTGGCCATGGAAAGAAAAGCTGGGCGTTGATCGCCAAGAGTCGAGTGCAAGAAATTCTCGCGAAGGCCCCGCCGGCACAGCCCAGTTCACCGCTCAACCGGCGGAGAGGCAGTTAGTTTTCTGGAGAGACAGCCGCCTAACTTGCTCAGACCTCATAAAGGTGCAGCGGCACCGGATCGAGAATTTTGGCTTTAGGTAATTGCTCAGCCAGTTGGGATTTGAACCAATCGCGAGCATCTGGATCGCCGTGCGTCAAAACGATACACCGAGCCTTCGTCTGCACCGCAAATTCCAATAGCTCGCCTCGCTCAGCATGTCCGCTCAACTCAAAGCGCTCTACGCGTGCCTTTACCTTAGTCTTAACATCGAGAGCCGAAAACAGGAAATTGGCCCCAGGCTTGGTAGCCAATAATTTTCCGCCCGGCGTGTCCGGATCACAATAACCGACAAAACCAATCGTGTTATGAGCGTGGCCCAACAAGCCCGAGGCGAGCGCATAACTCGGCGTGCGCTCAACTAACATACCGGAGCTAACAATATAGAGACCCTTTTGGTGTGGCTCCTGACCCGGAGTGATTTTGCGCGGCAGCTTGCCCAACTTCAGGTCCTTTAAAATTCGCCGATCAAATTGCACGTCTTTCGTTTTTCGCGATACTTCATCAAATAATTCTGAGAGCCCGATACCGAGGCCGCCCGCAAACATTGGGCAATCAATCAACCGACCGAAGCGCCGCGCATCGTGAAAGACCGCGAGCAGTTCTTGCATCCGGCCCAAAGCAAACACGGGCAACAGAAAAGAACCTCCATTTGCAATCGTATCGTTAATCGAGTCGATCAGGCGCGCGATTTCATGAACGCGCTCCTTGCCATAAGCGCGCTCGGTCATGCCGCGTGTGGTCTCGATGATCAATGTATCAAAATGGCCGATGGGGAAATGCGCGCCTTTCAGCGTGCGCAGATGTTCAAACAACACGTCGCCGGTCAAAAATATTTTGCGCAGCCCATGATGGATCTCAACTGCGGTGGCGCCCGCCACATGACCTGACGGGTGAAACATGAGCTCGATTTCGGTCCGCTTGCCCTTGATTTTCTTAATCTTCTTGAAATCGAGACCGTTAAAACGATGCACGAGACCCTCAATTTCTTGATGGGTAAAAAGTGGATAGCCGGGAATATTATCTTCCTCTTTCTGCTTCTGCATGACGTTCGCAGAATTATGCAGCATCTTTTCGATCAACAGGCGACTCGACTGCGTCAGAAGCACGGGAGTCTTGGGGTGTTGGCGCATCACCACAGGCAGGCCGCCAATATGATCCAAATGACAATGCGTGATGATAATTAAGTCGAGGTGGACGTCGCGCAGTAATTTGAGATCGGGTAAAGCCCCGAGGCCAGGCGTCTTGGGATTGAGTCCGCAGTCGACTAAAATATTCAAATCGCCGATCTGCAAAAGCAGTGAATTGGCGCCAATACCGCCCTGGCGGTTGAGATCAGTAAGTTTCATGAGATAGAACAATGATGCAGAGGCGCTGGCTCCCAGCAAGCAAGCCCCCAGTTTTTCGCCTACCCAGTAAGTTGGTAATCACCAAAACAAGCACCCCGCACTGCATAAAGCGATGTGGGTTATTTATATATTTGCTTTAGCAAATATATAAAACAATTTGGCGGTCTGCTTTGAAATTGATAAACTTATATCTCTGCCTGAGCGATAACACGCGCCTACGTTTAATCAACCTGCTCGCCCAGCGACCATTATGCGTTTGCCATTTCGAGGCCTTATTGCGGTTACCCCAAACTAAAATATCTCGCCACCTCGCCTATTTGCGGCGCCATGGTCTAGTAACGACCAAGCAAAGTGGCCTTTGGCGTATTTATGCCTTAGCCACCCCGCTCTCGCCAGCACTGGTCGCCCATTTGCACTTTTTACAGGATGCGATCCCTGAGGAACCGCTGCTACGGCGGGATTTGGCTAAACTAACGCAACTCGCAAGCCACCTCAACTGCGACTGCGCACCCATTGTGCCACGGCGCAAATTTCTCCACTTAGCCCGTTAACACTCCACTGCTATGCAAGAATCTATCGCCCCTCAAATGTCATTCCTCGATCGCTATCTAACGATCTGGATTTTCATAGCCATGGGCCTAGGCGTCATCCTCGGCCAATTCGTCATCACCGACCCCACTGCTTTTTTTGCCCCACTCACTATGGGCACGACTAACCTCCCGATTGCGATTGGGCTCATTTTGATGATGTATCCACCCTTAGCGAAAGTGAAATACACTCAATTGCCTAAAGTGTTTGCCAATCCTCGTATTCTTACCCTCTCGCTGGTCCAGAATTGGATTGTGGGACCGGTCCTGATGTTTCTGCTCGCCGTTACTTTGCTGCGTGACCACCCCGACTATATGGTGGGGCTTATCCTGGTGGGTATCGCTCGCTGTATCGCCATGGTACTCGTCTGGAATGACCTAGCCAAAGGTAGTCCTGAATATGCGGCCGGCCTAGTCGCCCTCAACAGCATCGCCCAAATTGTACTCTACAGTTTCTACGCTTGGGTCTTCATCACCGTACTCCCGCCTTATTTCGGTTTGACCGGCGCCGTCGTGCCAGTGCGGATGTTGGATATTTTTTGGAGCGTCATGATTTACTTAGGCATCCCTTTCGCTGCTGGGTCGCTCAGCCGGATCACGCTCGTTCCCTTCAAGGGTGAAGAGTGGTATGATAAAAAATTCATCCCCCGCATCGCCCCGCTAACCTTGAGTGCGCTGCTCTTTACCATCGTTGTTATGTTCACCTTCAAGGGAAGCGCTTTTGTTAAACTTCCCGTGGATGTCCTTCGCATCGCGGTACCCTTGATGATTTATTTCGCGATCATGTTTCTCACGAGCTTCGCCCTAGCCAAGAAAATGGGCGCAGATTACCCGCGATCAGCCAGCCTCGCCTTTACTTCTGCGGGTAACAATTTCGAGCTAGCGATCGCTGTCTCCATTGCTGTATTCGGTCTGGATTCCGGCGTCGCCTTTGCCGCCGTGGTTGGTCCCCTCATTGAAGTGCCCGCTCTTATTGGCCTCGTCCACGTAGCCTTTTGGCTGCGCCGACGCTGGTTTCCCCTCTCTCTCTAATTTATTTAACTGCAAACGATGACGCTGCCAGCCAAACCAATCGTCCTCATTCTATGCACGGGAAATTCCTGCCGGAGCCATCTCGCTGAAGGCATCTTGCGCGCAGCGGCGGACGATCTCGTTGTCGTCCATAGTGCAGGCTCTCGCCCCGCTGGTTATGTGCACCCGAAAGCTATTCAAGTGATGCAGGAGATCGGCATTGATATCTCCCAGCACCACTCAAAACACATGAATGATTTTCTCGCCCACAGCATCACCACGGTGATCACTGTTTGCGGCCATGCTGATCAGGCCTGCCCATTATTTCCTGGTCAATTAAATCGGCACCACTGGGGCTTTGCTGACCCTGCTCATGCGACCGGCACCGAGGAAGAAATCCTCAACCAATTTCGCCGCGTTCGTGACGAAATTAAGCAGGTCTTTGAGGCTTACGCCGCCGGGCTGCGCGACCGCCCATGATCTTAGTTGAGGATATTTGCCTACCGCAACTTTCCTAAGATCTAAGCCGCCCACTTCTTAGATATGCTTGGAATCCGCTTCGTCTTTTTTGACGTAGCCACTTTCCTGCCGTTGATGATTAACCGCGTTTTTCTTAAGATACGCTTGATAAACATCGTCAGGTGTCATGCCGAGCGTTTGGGCTAGTGATACGAGAAAGTGGAAAAGATCGACGACCTCAACCTTGGCGTTCTGCTCGTCAAACTTCTGGTACTTTGCCCACCATTTCCATGGCACGCTATCAATCAGCTCAGCTGTCTCCTGCTGCATGGCGCGAGTGTAGTTAAGAATCCACTTTGCCTTTTCTTCGTCAGTGGGCGGTGGTAAATTTACTCCAATGCGCTTATTGAGTGCATCTTGCATACGAAAAATTTCCTCAAGTTTGTCCATGAAGACTAGCTTGAGGGCCACTTCCCCCTCTGGCAAGCCCGTCGCCCAGGAAAAATTAAGTTGCCCTGCTAGGGCCTATCCGCGACTTTGACCAGCTATTGCCGCTGTTGAGCGAGATTTTCGAGCTCCAGCTGGCATCAACAACCCTGCGCCGCCACTTTTGGCAGGCGCTTACAACCAACAACATAGACATGTCATCCACAGAATCGTCCAATGCTCCTGCCGAAGCATCTGCGACCACTCCGGCGTTAAACGCCGAGTCCTCATTCGGCTCCACGCGCGGCTCTGGCCTAGCCCGCGGGAAAGCTAAGCGTTCGAGTGCCCCTGCTGCCCCTACCGCAGCCTCTGCCGCGTACACCCCGACCGCAATTGCAGTCGTGACCGCTCCGCGTGAATACCAAAATCCGTTCGCCCCGGTGGAAACACCTGTGGCTGTAACTGAGTCTGCTGCCCCTGTCGCCCCGGCGCCAGTTGCGGCTGCTCCGGTTGCCCCTGTCAAAGCCCCTGCCGCGGTTATTGCCGCTCCCGTCCAAGTCGCCAATGAAGAGCCTGCTGAATTAAATATTCTCGAGCCCGAACAACAGAAAACTGCGCCTGCCCAAACTTGGGAAAGCGAGGGATTCCGACCTGCCCGCGAGTCACGCAACGATCGTCCTCGTCGGGAAGAAGCCCGGCGCGAAGAACCTCGGCGCGCCTCGAGCCCAGCCCAAGAGCCGTTTGATCCAGCTTCGATTCCTGAGAAATTCATCTACGTGCGTCCCGGCTACAATTATGTACCAACACCGTCTAATTACGGTGGGGCCCCGCGCGAAAATCGCTCGACTCGTCCCGCCGCGCCGGATGCTCCAGCAGCTCCACGCACTGCAGCACCAGCTCAATCGCGAGGATTCTTCAGCTGGCTGAAATCTCTCTTCACGGGTTCCTCCAGCACCTCGGCTTCTGCCGCGGCGCCATCCGGGGATCGCGCCTACAGCCGCAACCGTGGTGATCGCGGACGCAGTTCCCACAGTGGCAGCGGTACTGGTGATGGCCAACGCCGCCGCAGTCGCGGTGGTCGTGGTCGCAGCCAATCTCGCGGCGACTACCGTGGGGGTGGCGACCAAGGATCGAGCCAAGGTGGCGTCTAAAGTCACTTAACTCTTGCCAACGCGCCCCGCGCGAATCGCATTCAAAGCGTCTGCCTTACGGTAGACGCTTTTTTATTGTCGCTGACCGCAGCGCGCCTCGTTCAACTCGCAATTCTAATCTCACCCGATGGCTGATCTCATCATTCACGGCGGCAAACCCCTGAGCGGCACTATCACACCCTCCGGCAATAAGAACTCTATCTTGCCGATTCTCTGCGCGTCCCTGCTCACCGACGCCAAGCTGACCTTACGGCACGTCCCCTTTATTACGGATGTTGAGAAGCTCGTAAATTTCTTCACGGAACAAGGCTCACGCATTGTTTGGGATCGCGCCGCTGGCACGATGAGTATCGATCATTCGAGTTTCGATGCCCGTCGCCTCAATGGCGAATTACCCGCCGGGATGCGCTCCGCCGTCCTCCTCTTCGCGCCCCTGCTACAGCGCATGAAGAAAATCACGCTGCCCACCAACGCCAAGGGTTGCTCACTCGGCATTCGTGAATTGGACCCGCACTTAGAAATTCTCGAGAAATTAGGGGCCAAAATTTCTCATCAGCGCAAATTAACCATGGCCCTGCGTGGTCGTTTTCGCGCCGGCCGCCACTGGCCCGATTACATGTCTGTAACGGCGACGGAAAATTTCGTCATGGCCGCCGTGCTGGCGGAAGGCGAATCGGTGCTACTCAATGCAGCGAGCGAGCCTCATGTCCAAGATCTCTGCGCTGCCCTCGTCACGATGGGTGCAAAAATCACGGGCCTTGGCACCAGCCAACTGACGGTAACAGGGGTTAAGCAGCTAAAGGGCGGTACGATCACGATCAATACCGACCATCATGAGGTGGTTACATTTCTGGCGCTTGGCGCCATCACTGGCGGAGAAGTGCGGGTTAAAAATTCTCTCCCCCACCATTTTGACCTGATCAACCGCTCGTTCGCCAAGTTGGGCGTCAAAATCGAATACGAGGGCGACACCGCGATTGTCCGCCGGCGCCAAAAACTCGTCATCACACAACCCTTCACCTCGAATCTGCTGCCTAAAATCGAAGCGGCCCCGTGGCCTTATTTTCCGGTTGATCTGCTACCGTGCATGATCGCACTCGCGGTGCGAGCTGAAGGGACGGTGATGTTCTGGAATAAAGTTTACGAAGGTGGCTTCACGTGGATGTCGGAGTTGTCTAAATTTGGCGCCCACGTGGTCGTCAGTGATCCGCACCGAATTACCGTTTTTGGGGCCCGCCCACTTCACCCCGCGACCGTTGAAGCTCCTTACATCATCCGCGCCGCAGTCGCACTTTACATGGTAGCCGCCAGTATCCCTGGGAGAAGTGTGGTAAAAAATGCTGACACCATCAAACGCGCCCACCCGCATTTCGTCGAAAATCTTCGGAGTCTCGGCGCGGATGTTGAATGGAAATAATTCTTTTTTATTCTGAAATCTTAATTTCACTGAACCCTTCGCTCCGCTCAGAATGCTAATCCTCTTTTTCCGTGGCCCAATCTAAAATCGAGCCCCAAAAGTCGAAAGCGACGCCCGCCTCGGCCACTGGTACAGGCTTTTTGACGAGCGCCCTCACCGCGCCGGTCTCACCCGCCGAGGCTGCGCTGCGCCCGCTGTCCTTCAGTGATTTTTCCGGGCAACCCAAGACTGTGGAACGCCTACAGGTGATGGTCGGCGCCGCCAAGCGCCGCGGCGAAGCCCTCAACCATATTCTCCTCTCGGGACCGCCAGGACTCGGCAAAACCACCCTTGCTTTCATTCTCGGCCACGAACTAGGCCGCACGGTGCGAGTGACCTCTGGCCCAGTCATTGAAAAAGCCGGCGATCTGGCCGGCCTCCTCACCAACATGGAGGAAGGCGATATTTTGTTTATTGATGAAATTCACCGTATCCCAAAAACGGTGGAAGAATATCTTTACAGTGCGATGGAGGATTTCCGGCTCGATATCATGATCGACCAAGGGCCCAACGCCCGCAGCGTCCGACTTTCCATTCCCAAATTCACCCTTGTTGGTGCCACCACTCGCTCCGGCCTGCTCACCGCTCCCCTGCGTTCGCGTTTCACACTGAATACGCGGCTCGATTATTATGACCGCGTCACGCTCGAGGGAATTGTGCTGCGGAGTTGTGGACTGCTGAAGGTCGCCATCGACGCTGGCGGCGCGCAGGAAATCGCCCGCCGTGCCCGCGGGACCCCGCGCATAGCGAATAATCTCGTCAACTTCTGCCGCGACTTCGCTTCTGAAAAAGCAGCAGGGAAGATCACTCAAGCCGTAGCGGCTGCCGCCCTGGAACTACTCGAAATTGATGCAGCGGGGCTCGATGAAATGGATAAACGCATGCTGCGTGTGATGGCAGAAAATTATGCGGGGGGGCCAGTCGGCATGAGCACGATCGCCATCGCGGTGGGCGAAGAGACTGAAACACTGGAAGAAGTTCATGAACCATTTCTGATTCAAGAAGGCTACCTCCAGCGCACCGCCCAGGGCCGCATACTGACCCCGAAAGGCTACCACGCCGTGGGCCTCAATGCGGCCACCGGGGCCCAGCAGTCACTGCTGTAATTAGAGATCCCCGAGCTGGGGCCGAAGCACAATTTCTTCGACGACGGTCCGCGGACCAAGGCTATAAATATCGTAAACCGCCCGCGCAATATCCGCTGCCGGCATGATTCGTTCCTTTTTAACGCCACTCCCTGACCAAGAAGGCGACCAGGTCGCTCCGGGGTGAAGGCAGCAGACGCGAATCCCGCGATTCCTGGTCTCGGCGCGTAGAACCTGCGCCAGGCCTGTAACCCCAAACTTAGCCGCACAATAAGCGGCGGCGTTAGGATAGGCACCGCGCCCCGCGATTGAGCTCATAAAAAAAATACTGCCGCGCTTCCGCTGGAGCATCGCCGGCAAGAAGGCCTGCGTGACTAAAAATGGGCTTCGAAGATTAACCGCAATCTGACGATCAAACGCTGCGACCGTGGTTTGCACAAAGGGTGCCATCGTAAAGGTACCCGCATTATTGATGAGTGCATCGACGGGACCAAAATGTTTGTGCACCGCCCGCGCCATGGCCGCGACCGCCCCTTCGTCAGTTACATCACAAGGGAAAATCTCTACGGTTGCCCCTGCTTGCAGGCAGGTGCGGGCGACGCGCTGCAGATTTCGCTCACTGCGCGCCACTAAAGCCAATCGCACCCCAGGGATTTGCCCAGCAAAGACGTGGGCAATGGCGGCGCCAATGCCCTGGGAGGCGCCCGTGATGAGGATGAGTGGAAGCTTAGAGGCCATGGGGTGTAACTGGTTAGCGGTTATTGGTTATCGGTAAATCCAACCTAAAATCTTCATTACGCAGGCGGGAGAAGTAACTCTCAGTTTTATAGCCTAAGCTTTAAGCTCGGACCCTGCGCACAGCTTTGGGCTTTTTGGGGCCGATCGCACAGCGAAATGAGAGCGCAAGGGAGCTGACCCGCGGATCGGCCTATAATCTCTTACCCATGACCGAGCACCTTCGATCAGCATACCAGCGCGCCGAAGTCCATAAAGTCAGCGGTGAACCCGCCTTTGACCCCTTTGCAAATCACGCTTACCGCATCGTGGGAATGCAGTGACTCGAGGTGGGAACAAACGATGCGAAAATCCTTGATCCGTCGATCAGCATCAAAGGCTTGGTAAAGTAAGCGGGCGGCATCTTCGACAAATTTGAGATTCGCTCCATTCAGCTCAGCGAAGGCCTGCTCATCTTCGCGTTTCACCATTACCTGGGTCTCCGTCTGTAAGGCGCGCAGGCAAAGCGCATGGACATCTTCGATCCAGATTTTCTTTCCGTCATTTTCCTCCAATGTAATCCGCGCCTTGCTGCGCTGGGAATGTGATACGCCATACGCACCGCGCTGATCGCGCGCATGCTCCGTTAATTCTGCCGAGCAAGGGCACGCGGATGAATAAACAAAATCAAAATGGATGAAGCGACGATAGCGACCATCGCGGGTCATCACGCCTTCAAAAGCTACATTATAAAACTGAAAGCCAGCCAAGCGGCTGCGCAAACTATCGCGCACCATCGGATAGGAGAAAGAAATTTTTAACCGCGCATCCTTACTCGCGACCGTGCGCAGATAGCTTTTTAAAATCTTGCCCATCCACTCGCCCGTCGTGACAGCATCTTTATGTTCATAAAAAGACCGCATAATGCGGCCCATGTTAATCCCTTTGAGCTCAGCCTCGAGCGACACTGTGCCGGTCACACTGGTTTCTAACGTGAGAATTTTCCCGGCTTTAGTACGATACTTAAGGGGCAACTTGAAGTTATGAATCCCGACCTGCTGGATGGGCACATTAGCCCCCTGAATCGCCTCATGCGCGACCTCCATCATGTCGGGCATACTCGCGCGATAGGCGGCTGAGGCGCGGAATTTCTGATCGTACTTTCGCTTAACTAGCGCTGGCTGACCGCTGCTCGAGCGGTGAAGATACATCTGTTTCATGGAGAACGGGTCGTTTTTGGTTGGTAGGTCCGCGGGTGACGTTAACCGCGGTAAAATAATTATTTCGGATCGGGTCCAAAATACTCGGCAAAATTGCGCGGCGTTTCGTACAAACGCACGCAATGTAATTGTCCGCTCGTGATGTGCGGTGCAATCTCATGCCAAAAGGCGATGACTAAATTTTCCGTGGAGGGATTCACCCCGCGCAAAAAATCCACCTCTTCGTTAAGGTTGCGGTGATCACACTTGTCGACGACCGCCCGCAGCAAAATTTGCTTCAACTGACCTAAATCCATGATGTACCCCGTCTCAGCGTCAGGCGTGCCGCGTAAAGTCACCTCGAGTACATAATTGTGGCCGTGCCAGTGCGGATTGGTGCACAGCCCATAGTGCTCTTCATTCCACGCCTGGCTCTTAGTGGGATTATAGAGCCGATGCGCAGAATTAAAGTGGACTTGCCGCGTAATATAAACGGTCCCCGTCCGCCCACGGGTGGGCGCGGCAAATGAGGCTGGCGTGGAGTCAGGTGACGGCATGGCGTGCAAGCGAAGTCAGATTTTCCTCGGCGTCAATCCCCCACGACCCAGCGAGCTCGTGATTAAAATAACGATTGCGCGAGTTCAGTGGACCCCCGTTCATCCCCTTTCATGGCAATGCGCTTTAGTATTCTAGGCAGTGGGAGTAGCGGTAACGCCGCTTTTCTACAGACCGATAACACGCGCGTCCTGATTGACGCAGGGTTCTCAGCAAAACGATTGGCTGGCATGCTCGAAAATCTGGGAGAAACAATGGAATCTATTGATGCCATTCTCTTAACCCACGAACATGGCGATCATGCCGCGGGATTGAAGGGACTGGCCCGACATCCTCAAATTAAAGTTTTTGCGAATCGTGCCACTGCGACCAAAGCCCAAGAGGGGCTCAAGCATCGGGTATCTTGGCAGCTTTTTGAAACGGGGAGTACTTTTAAGTTTCGCGACCTGGAAATCAGCAGCTTTGCGGTGCCGCACGATGCGCAAGAGCCCGTGGGTTTTTTTATCGCTCACGGTGAAAATGACCTGCTCTCGCCGCGGCGCAGTTTAGCGTGGCTCACCGATCTCGGCCATGCGCCGCAGCACGTGCGAGAGCGCATCCGGGAAGCTGATGTGTTGGTCGTCGAAGCTAATCATTGTTCGCAAATGCTTGAAGCTGACACGAAACGACCCTGGAGCACCAAACAGCGGATCAGTGGGCGACACGGCCATCTTTCAAATGCCGCTGCACGCGAATTGCTTGAATCCATCACTGAGTCCCGGTGGCGCCAAGTTTTCTTCGCTCACCTCAGCCAAGATTGCAACTCTCCCGAGGCCGTAGCAACCGCTTGCGGCGCGGTACTTGCGGCGCGGGGCTGCGGCTTTTCGGTCGTCGGAGCCGGTGCGAGCACCCCTTTTTACGAATTTACCTGAAGCCGGCTCCACCCTGCCACTCGGCAGAGGGGATCCAGCGCGGCGCTCACTTCGTGGCGGGTTGCTCGTGTTCGGCGATATATTTCCGAGTCGCATCAGGCAACTCATGCCAAATACGCCAAGCAATCACACTGCCAAGCAGGGCAAAGGGCATCAGGAAAATGGGCCACCACTGCCAGCTATAGCCGGAGAGATAGCCCACGCTGATTGATTGCACACTGCTGCCTAAATAAACACAGCCATCAAGAATGCCTGAGCAGGTAGCGGTCGCTTTACGGCCACCAAAATCGGCCGCGGCCGTACCGGACATTAACGAGTGAACGCCAGTCACGGCTCCCACAATGAGCAAAGCCGCGATCCCGACCACCAGCGGATTGGAAAAAATCGTCATCGCCATCACCGCCGCCATTAAAAACATAAACAAGCTAAACATCGCCGCCGGCGGACCCCGTCGAGACTGAAATAATTTATCAGAAATTAATCCACCCGCAAAAGCTCCGACGATGCCGAAGACACATAAAAGCAGGCCCCAGTTAGCGAGAATGCCTTCCGCCCCGACCTGTTTTACGTCATGAGCAAAAACGGAATACCACTGCATGATCCCATTACGCAGCACCCCCGAAGTGAGTTCCACCCCCGCGAACATCAACATGAGCGGATTACAGAAAACTTTCTTCAGCAAATCGCGGGTCGAATATTCCTCATGCATGTGACCCGACGAGGCATCGTGCGTATCGAGATGCGGAAAACCGGCTTCCTCGGGGGTATCTTTAATTAGCCAAAGATCCAAAGCCACCCAGACAAGTAAGATCCCTGCGGGGATGAAAAATACGGCCCACGTGGCATCGACACCCAAGCCCGCCGGCATAAATAAGCGGCGAATCATTGCGGGCAGCCAATGATCGGTCGCGAGCGCATTGGCCTTGGTCATTTTGATAATCGCGGCGCCCCAATCGAACGCAAAATACACCCCGAAGGATATCAGCGTGCCAAAAATAGCCCCAAATAAACCACGTTCCCGCACATGAAACCAGTTCGCCTTAACCTTAATAATTGAGACGGCGCCGTAGCTTTGAAAATACATGTTGAGCGCGTAGAGGAGGGAGAACACCCCGACTAATCGCATCTGCAATCGGCCGGTCACCACTAGCCAGGTAACCACCCCGAGCGCCAGATTGGCCAGGGAGGCACCCAACGCGGCAATAATTATTCCTTTCTTTCCGCCAATTTTATCCACCAGCGGTCCGTTCACGAGAAACGATAAGGCATAAGTTCCCGTGCCCGCCGCAAAAATTAGCCCAAATTCCTCATTCGTCATCAGAGTGCCGAGTGCCGTTTTCGCCACGGTCAAGTTATAGCGCCCCATGTAAAGGAAGGCGTAGGTCATCCCGAGAGGAAACCAATTGATGAAGCGACGGCTTAAAAACCACGGACCGTGCTTGAGCGGATTATTATAGAAATAAATTCCGATGACAATCAGCAGACAGAAACCAACAAGGCCGAGATCCATGAGACTAAGTGGGGTTGGGAATGATTGCTAATGAGCAGCAACGAAAAATATTACCTCACGAAGCTACGCCCCCGCCGGATCAAGGCACGCCGAAAATATCCGAGCCCGCCGAATTAATTTTGGCCTTCGCGCAATTGTAACACCGCGGCGGCGGCGCTCCCGACCGCGGACCTTCGATCGGCTATCGCCGCGGCGCTGAGCGGGTTAAATCCTTCTGCCTGCGACGAGCACGAGCAACTGGCCCACCCTGCCGACAGGCCGCGCGGGTAATAGTCTTTGCGGGTTGGCGCAATTGCTGCTGACCTTTGACGCTATGCCTTCGACCAATTCCCTGCGGCGAACCAAAATTATTGCCACCCTAGGGCCGGCCACGGAAAGCGAGGCCATGCTGATAAAACTTATCACCGCGGGCGTCGACGTCGTTCGGCTGAATATGGCCCACGCTAAGCATGACTGGACGCGCCTGATCATTCGCCGCGTTCGCGCCGCGGCCCAGCAGGCTGGACGCGAAGTAGCCATCATGATGGACATCAAAGGTCCCGAAATCCGGACCGGCGATTTAGCGGTACCGCTCGAGCTCCGGGTCGGAGAGATTTTTGACTTCACCGTCAAACCCGGGGCCGAACGCGATAACGGCGAAGAAATCCGCTCCGTTGATGTGAATTATCGCGACCTCGTTAATGACATCAAGATCGGTGATACCGTCCTCGTTGATAGCGGTCTCATCCGCCTCGAGGTCCTCACCAAAGATCAGGCGCACATTCGCTGCCGCGTGCTCACGCCGGGTTCACTGACGTCGCGCCGCCACATCAATTTGCCGGGGGTGCATGTTAATCTCCCCTCTTTCACCGAAAAAGATAAGGCCGACACGATCGTCGGCATCGAAGAGGGGGTTGATTTTATCGCGCTATCGTTTGTGCGCGAAGCCTCCGATATTGAAAAACTCCGGCTTTTTTTGAAGGAGAGAAATTCCCCCGCGCACATCGTCGCTAAAATTGAGGACCAGTCCGCCATCGATAACCTCGATGACATCATCCGAGCGACCGACGTCTTGATGGTGGCCCGCGGCGATCTCGGCATCGAAGTGCCGCTGGAAGAGTTGCCCGTCATTCAGCGCCGCGCCGTGCGCACCTGTTTGGCGATCGGCCGGCCCGTCATCATTGCCACCCACATGCTGGAATCAATGATCACCCAGCCGATGCCCAACCGCGCGGAAATTACGGATGTAGCGAACGCGGTTTATGAGCAGGCCGACTGCGTCATGCTCTCAGGGGAAACGACCATCGGGCAATATCCGCTCGAGTGCGTGCGGATTCTCGACACCATCGCGCGCCGAATTGAGGCGGAGCAGACAACGGATATTCCCGAGCCCGCCGTGTTTATCGGGGAACGCATGAAGGTATTTCGTGCCGCCGTCGTGCTGGCCAACGAAATCCCGCGATCTCTGATTGTTGTATTTACGCGGCATGGCACCAATGCCGCTGGCCTCGCCGCCCACCGACCACCGCACGCACCCATTCTCGCCATCACGGACAGCGTTGAAACGATGCGGCATTTGCGCATCGTCCGAGCCGTGGAGCCTTTTCTACTCGTGCCCTTCAGCAATCCTGAGGCAACAATCGAGCGGGCCACCGCCTCACTTCTAAAATTGGGCCGGATTCGCGATGGCGACAAATTGATCATCGTCTCCGATATTCAGACAAAAGATCGGCGCATTGATAGCATTCAACTGCGGGAAGTTTTTGCTTCGACTCCATGAAATCATTATGGGTCTCCATCATTATTATAAAAAACACGCGCAGAAATCGCGTCGTGCTTAACCGACAAGCGACCTGCTGGCCCTCCCCGCCGCCACTGAGTGCGCAGAAAATAAAGCACGCTTGAGCAACAGCCGTGCACGATAGAGTCGATTCTCTACTGCTTTGGGCGTGCAGGCTAAGGCCTCAGCGATCTCCGCTGTAGTTTGCCCCTCATATTCGAAAAGAATGAGCGCGGTGCGCAAATCGAGAGGCAAGGCCATCACCGCTTGCTGCACCGCTAAAATTTGCTCCTGCCGTAACGCGGTCTGCGCGCCCGTACTTTTCGCCTGGTTGCGGGAGCGCAAATTACCCGAAGCAATCTCAGCGGACCGCCAGTCCTGACCGGCGAGCGATCACATTTATTGATCAGTCGCCGACGCGCCTAAACCGCGGCTGGCTCTGCCCCGCGATGAGAACGCTCTCGATGAACATGGCGGCGGGCCGCACCCAGAGACCGCGCTCGCCGTAGAGCGCTTGATAGACCACCAAGGGAGCGAGCGTCTCAGAATGTCGCGCCAAGCCGAGCACGCGATAATCGTTGCCCTTGTAATGACGATAAAGTCCCGGGGTTGGTTCAAGGGGGAGCGGAGATAAATCATTCATTGACCGCTAATCTGAGCCCGCGTCCCCATCGAGCAATCCCCCATTTTTTCGCCGAGAGCAGCCGCTTTATAATAAAATTATTTACGCCGCCCCTCTGGCCATTGACGTAAAGGAGGCCCCCATTTATCGGTTTCCCACTGCATGAGTGCATCATCACTGCCGCCCGCCGCGACCCCCGCCCATCCGACTTTTCGGACGGCGCTGCGCTTCTGGCTAAAACTCGGTTGCATCAGCTTTGGCGGACCCACCGGCCAGATCGCGCTCATGCATACGGAGTTGGTTGAAAAAAAACGCTGGATCGGCGAGGCGCGTTTCTTGCATGCGCTCAACTACTGCATGCTGTTGCCGGGTCCCGAAGCCCAGCAACTCGCCATCTACTGCGGGTGGCTCCTGCATCGCACCTGGGGCGGACTCGCCGCCGGCCTCCTCTTTGTGCTGCCCTCTGCCTTGCTCCTGTGGGGCCTTAGTTACGTTTATGTCGCGTATGGCAGCGTGCCTTGGATCAGCGCAATTTTCTACGGGCTAAAACCGGCGGTCCTCGCCCTCGTCGCCACAGCAGGAATTCGCCTCGGGACTAAGGTGCTGAAAAACTCGATCCTCGTTTCGATCGCGGCCCTCGCTTTTGTCGCGCTGTTCTTTTTTCACACGCCCTTCCCGCTCATCATCAGTAGTGCCGCTGTCATCGGCTACTTCGGCGGACTCCGCTGGGAGAAAATCTTCAATGTGACCGCGGGCCACGGGAGCCCAACGACCACCACACCTTCTGCCGTCATCGATGATGCCCAAGCGGCGCCGGCCCATACGCGCCCTTCCTGGACCCGCGCCGGCCAAGTTTTATTGGTGGGCTTGGCCGCCTGGTGGACCCCGGTGTTGCTGATTGGGCTCTGGCAAGGGAGCGGGGCCATGCTCACGCAAGAGGGGATTTTCTTTAGCAAAGCCGCCTTAGTCACTTTCGGCGGCGCCTACGCCGTGCTGCCCTACGTGGCCCAACAAGCAGTCGAACACTTCCACTGGCTCACCGCTCCGCAGATGCTCGATGGGCTCGGCTTAGCGGAAACCACGCCCGGACCGCTGATCATGGTGCTCCAATTCGTGGGCTTCCTCGGTGGCTGGCAGCAGCCCGGAAATTTATCCCCGCTCCTCGCCGCCACCCTCGGGGCCGCCCTGACGACGTGGGTAACTTTTGTCCCTTGCTTCATTTGGATTTTACTCGGGGCACCTTTTATCGAGCAATTGCGACGCCAAACGCGCCTGACCTGCGCACTCACCGCCGTCACGGCCGCCGTGGTTGGCGTGATGCTTAACCTCGCGCTCTGGTTCGGACAGCATGTGATTTTTCCCCAAGCGGGCCACCCGGACTGGTTTATTATTATCGTAGCGGGACTGGCCTACTGGGCCCTGCGGCGCTTCCCAGCCGCGCTTTTCCCCGTGATTATCGCCAGTGTCAGCCTCGGCCTGCTCCATCATTTACTGGGGTGAAACTCGGGGCTCAGCCCGCCGGCCGGCGACAAATCAGCCAGCGCTTATTCGCCTAACTCCATCTCGAGAGTTGCGCTGGCCGAAATGTTGCGCTCATTTGGAGCCCTCTATTATATGTCCGAGAAAATTGAAAATGTCGTGATCGTCGGTACCGGCTGTGCCGGTCTCACTGCTGCCATTTATACTGGCCGCGCTAACCTCCAGCCGCTGGTCATTGAGGGCGTATTGCCGGGCGGCCAACTCACCACCACCTCTGAAGTGGAAAACTTCCCCGGCTTCCCTGAGGGCATCGATGGTTATCAATTGATGCAAAATCTCCGTAAGCAGGCCGAAAAATTTGGGACGCGTTACGAAAGCGGTACTGTGCAAGGACTCGATACAGCTCAGTGGCCTTACACCCTTAAACTCGCGGATCGCACGATTAAGGCAAAAATCATTATTATCGCCACGGGGGCCTCCCCCCGGCTCACCGGCATTCCCGGCGAAGCAGAACTTTACGGCGGCAAGGGCGTAACCACCTGCGCCACTTGCGACGGAGCTTTTTACCGCAAGATGGATGTCGTCGTGATCGGCGGCGGCGATAGCGCCGCCGAAGAAGCCCTCTTCCTCACTCGTTTTGCTAGCAAGGTTTACTTGGTGCATCGCCGCGACGCTCTGCGCGCCTCAAAAATCATGTCTGATCGCGCGACGTCTCACCCGAAGATTCAATGCGTGTGGGACAGCGTGCCCGTCGCGGTGGAAGGAGTCGCCGCTGGCGCCGTCAGTGGTTTAAAAATTAAAAATATTAAAACGGGCATCGAGAGCGTGCTCCCGGTAAAAGGAGTTTTTGTGGCGATCGGTCACGTGCCCAACACCGCGCCCTTTAAGGATGCGGTCGACACCGATGAGCAGGGCTATTTTGTCCCGACTGGTCACAGCCAAGTGAAGACCAAGACCCCCGGCGTGTATGTGGCGGGCGATTGCGCCGATCATCATTATCGTCAGGCCATCACCGCTGCTGGCATGGGTTGCCAAGCAGCGATCGAAGCGGAACGCTGGCTAGCTGAGAAAGGTGCCTGATCCCCTACCGACTATTTGGGCAAGCCTTGGGATTTCCGCAGATTATCCCGAAGCGCGCCAGTTACCAATCCAGCGCGAGGCGCAAGCGCTGATCACGATTGGGCGCACCGCTGACCGACGCTTAATTCGACTCACGCCCAGTGCGGCAGCCGCGTGGCAGCGCCTCCGTGCGGCAGCGGCGAAAGATGATATCGCGCTCCGGCCTATCTCGGGTTTTCGCAGCATTGCGCGGCAAACAGCAATCATTCGGCGGAAACTGGCCGCGGGTATTCCGTTGGCAGACATCTTAAAATTAGTCGCCGCTCCCGGTTGTAGTGAGCATCACACCGGCCGTGCGATCGATATCAGCACGCCTGAGGATCCCAGCCTGGAAGAACATTTCGCCCGCACGCCAGCATTTCGCTGGTTAAAAAAGAACGCCGGCCGATTTGGTTTTTATCTTAGTTACCCTCGCCGCAACCGCCATCGCATCGGCTACGAACCCTGGCACTGGTGCTGGCGCCCCACCGGCCGCCAACGTCCTGATCCTGCTTAATAATTTCTGGCAGCGTTTAAAATTTTCAGCAGAAATCCGGGAGCCCGCGCTTTATCCCTTCACATAGACCTCGTGCAAACACTACAGCCTACCCTCCTGCACCCCCTCGCTAAGTTGCGCCCGCTTCACGTGAACGACTGGGCAGCGCTCTACGCCGTCGCGAGCGACCCGCTCATCTGGGCCGTCCATCCGGCGAATGATCGTTGGCAGGAACCGGTATTCCGCCGCT